>JBMORB010000426.1:0-6179 GCA_049320925.1 Thermodesulfobacteriota bacterium
CGCGGCAAACCCGCCCCTGGCCGCGGCCGCGCATCCGGTGGCAATGGTCTCCTTGTATTCGTATCCCGGCTCCCGCAAATGGACGTGCATGTCGATCAGACCGGGCGTCACGATCTTGCCGGCGGCATCGATCTGCCGGGTAACGCCCTTTGCGGGCAGGCGACCGGTGCCGCTTCCCACGATGTCCGCAATCTTCCCGTCGACGATCAAGATATCGTAGACGCCGTCCAGCGTGCCCGGGTCGATGACCCTTCCGCCTTTAATCACCAGCATCCCGCTGACCTCCCATCACAAGGTAAAACAACGCCATGCGCACCGCCACCCCGTTTTCCACCTGGTCCAGAATCACGGAGTATTTTCCGTCCGCCACTTCCGGGGCGATCTCCACGCCCCGGTTCACCGGGCCCGGATGCATGATCAGCACATCCTTTCTGGCCTTCTTCAACCGGTCGGCCGTCAGGCCATAGGTTTTCGCGTATTCCCTGACCGTGGAGAAAAGATACGAGGCGGCCCGTTCCTTCTGAATGCGAAGCATCATGATCACGTCGGCGTCGGCAATGGCCTCATCCACGTTGTGGGTCACGTCCGCGCCAAAGGTTTCCACCCCCACCGGGATCATGGTGGGGGGCGCCGCCAGTATCACGCTGGCCCCCATCTTCTGAAACCCTTCCAGGTTGGAGCGGGCCACGCGGCTCCGGGCGATATCGCCGATGATGGCCAGCCGCAGGCCCTCGATACGGCCCTTCTTTTCCTGAACCGTCATCATGTCCAGCAGGGCCTGGCTGGGATGGGCGTGCATGCCGTCCCCGGCGTTGATGACCGGCATGGACACATGGCGGGCCAGCATGTGGGGGACACCGGCCGACGAATGGCGAATCACCACCACGTCCGGGCTCATGCGCTCCAGGTTTTTGACCGTGTCCATGAGGGTCTCTCCCTTGGTCATGCTGCTGGAACTGGCGGAAAGCGACACCGAATCGGCGGAAAGCCTTTTCGCCGCCACGTCAAAAGAAACCTTGGTGCGCGTGCTGGGCTCATAGAAAAAACTGACCACGGTCTTTCCCCGCAGGGTCGGCACCTTTTTCACCGGCCGCTGGGAAATCTCCTTCATCTTCCGGGCCGTGTCCAGAACCAGCAGGATATCCTTGCGGCTCAGGGACCCCATGTCCAGAATATGGCGTGTTGAAAGGCCCATTATCCCTTATCCCCCCTATTTAATCAGATGCCCCAGCCGTCCCCACCGGATACGGTCCGCCACCGAGGCCGGGCTGTTGTTCCATGACCAGTATATAAGAAAGGCCTTGCCGCGCACGGCCCGCATGTCGACAAACTTCCAGAACCGGCTGTCGTGGCTGTTGTCCCGGTTGTCGCCCATGACGAACAGCTTGCCCGGCGGCACATGGAGCGGGTCCATGCTGTCCCGCCCCGGTATCATGCGGGGGTCGGTATGTATGACGTAATCGTCCGGCAGCGGCGCGTCGTTGACATAGACCTGCTTGTTTCTTATCTCCACCACGTCGCCGCCCACGGCCACCACCCGCTTGATGAAGTCCTTTTCCGGGTCCTCCGGATATTTAAACACGATAATGTCGCCTCTGGCCGGATCCTTGCCGTCAAACAGGGGGATTCTCAAAAGAGGAATCTCAAGCCCGTAGGTAAACTTGCTGACCAGGATGTGATCCCCGATCTGAAGGGTGGGAATCATGGAGCCGGACGGAATCTTGAACGCCTGCACCACAAAGGTTCGTATCAGCAGGGCCAGCAGCACCGCCACCAGCACGGCCTCCACGTTTTCCCGCAGCGCGCTCCGGTTGCCCTGCGGCGCTTTTTCTTCCTTGTTTTTCCTGCTTTCGTCGTTCAATCGCCGTCTCTTTCTCCTGTGCCGCCGGATTTACAGGGAGGGGAAAGCCCCCGCGCCCTCGATTTTGGATGTGACATTGTTGGCAATCCATGCGGCATCCCACCACTCCACCGGGTTGACAAACACGCCGTGAACCACCATGCCGAAGTGCAGGTGGTCGCCACCGGCCATGCCGGTCACACCGGTCTGGCCGATACGGCCCCCCCGCTCCACCATCTGGCCGGGGGCGACATCCATGGTGTTGAGGTGGGAATACGTGGAAAACAGCCCGCACCCGTGGTCGATCACCACGGTTTTCCCGTAAATACCCACCCAGTCGGCAAACACCACCTTGCCGGCGTTGGCCGCCGGGACCGGTGCGTTGGCAAGGGCCGCCAGGTCTACGCCCATGTGGACCGCCCTGCTCACCGTTTTGCCGTTGTAGATGTATTCCCGGTGGTCGGCAAAACCAGCCCTGGGGGCCGAGTTGGGCAGCCGGATAAAATCGCCCTTCCAGTGGATGGCGCTGTCCGAGGACCGGCAAAGGTCCACGAACTTTTTCTCATTTTTTTCCCGTTCCACCGAGTTGATGGCGATAAACTTGTCGATGAGGGTTGCCGGTTCATCCGCCATCTCAAACTCCGGCATCTTCATGCTCAAAAAACCATCCGACAGGGTCAGCACATCCTTTGGGAAAGCTTTCGGTTTGATGAGGTAATAGAACCCGGCTTTTGTCGTGTTACCGGCCGGGTCGGTGGCGCCGACGAACATCGGGGTATCCTTTCCCTGCCGGTAATCCACGGCAAAAAAGGCCAGCGACAATGTTTTGTCGGCCAATACGCCGTCATGGCCGGGGAAAAAATTCTCCCCCACAAAAACGCCGTGGGTGGTTCCCGGCTCATTCACCCGGTAGATCACCAGACCGGCGCCGCCCTGATTCACATAATGCTGCCCGCTCACCACCGACACATCGGGTTTTTTCGTGTCAACGGCAACGGTCTGTTCCAGGTAAGTCGAGTTCCCCTTCAGCCAGTTGCGCCAGGCCCGGTCATGAGCCGATATGCGCAAAACGGCCGGCCCGTCCGACAGGCCCAGGCGGCGGGGTTCCACATGCAGCTCAAAATCCCTGGCGGCGGCCGGGCCATCGGCAAAGAGCTCTTCCGCCAGTACGATTTCCCTGCCGCCGGCCACCAGGGAGATATGGACGTCACGCAGGCCGCTCTTATCGTCGGAGACTGACACCGTAAATGTCGTGGAAGCCCCGATGGCGGCATTAAAACCGGGCAAAGTCACGGCCGGGGCCTGGCCCTCCAGCTTTGGAAAGGCCAGAATCAGGACCGCCGATACCCCGGCGACCAGCAGAACCATCAGAATCAGCAGCCATTTGGAAGACCTTCCGCCTTCTCCAAGCACTGTCGCCCTCCTTGCGGGAAAATCGTTACAAACCATTGGACAAATGAAATTGAGTAAACATATCAGGGAACACCCTTATATTCAAGAGTCAACCTTGCGCTTCACGGGTTTTTTTCGCCCTCAACCCCCTCCCTGGACTGTAATTTCAAATATCCAATCACTGTTGTCCAAAAACGGTTTAACCATGGCGCACATCTTTTGATTTGTTTATCCAAATCGAGATCGATATCGGGATCGGGATCGATATCGGGATCGATATCGATATCGAAAAATGGTTTTTCTGCTTTCCGTCTCCCCGGCCCCCGAGCCGGGGTCCAGTTAAAACCGATTTTTCCACCACATTTATTCGTGTACTTTTCTTGGCGGCAAGAAAAGTACCAAAAGAACCGCGCCCCGCGGCTTGGCCTTCGCCTGTGCCGCAAAGGGTGAAAACCGCCATTAACGCCCATCCCTTCCCACCCGAACTTCTTGACTTTGGCGCGCCGCCCGGGATACAAGAGGTCAGAAGACAAACCCGATCAGAGGAAGCGTATGACCGACACCATTGTTCTGGGCGACATGCATATCGGCGGCACGGCGCCGCTGGTTGTCATTGCAGGGCCCTGCGTCATTGAAAATTACGACGACACCCTGAGAACCGCCGAGTTTCTGAAAGCCGTTACGGCAAAGCTCGGCATTCCTTTTATATTCAAAGCATCCTACGACAAGGCCAACCGCAGCTCCATCCACTCTTTCCGGGGACCGGGGCTGGAACTGGGACTTGATATTCTCAAAAGGGTCAAGGAACAACTGGACGTTCCGCTGCTTTCGGATGTGCATACCGAGGCCCAGATGGGTCCGGCGGCCGAGGTCCTCGACATTATCCAGACACCGGCTTTTCTGTGCCGGCAGACCGATTTCATCGTGGCGGCGGCGGCCACGGGAAAGGTCATCAACATAAAAAAGGGGCAGTTTCTCGCTCCCCTGGACATGGTCCAGGTGGTGAACAAGGCCCTGTCCACCGGCAACGGCAACATCCTGATTACCGAACGGGGCGCCATGTTCGGATACAACAACCTGGTGGTCGATTTCCGGGCCATTCCCATCATGCAGCAGCAGACCGGCAAACCCGTGATCTTCGACGCCACCCACAGCGTCCAGCTTCCCGGAGGCCAGGGCACCTGCTCCGGGGGCCAGCGGGAGTTTGTCGCCTGCCTGGCCCGGGCCGCGGTGGCGGCCGGCGCCAACGGCATTTTCATGGAGGTTCACAAAAACCCGGACAAGGCCCTGTGTGACGGTCCCAACTCCCTGCCCCTTGAGCAGGTCGAACCCCTGCTGGCCGGGCTTTCCGCCATACGAAACGCCGTGATGGAAACGGGCTCCCATGCATGACGCAACCCTTTCGCTTTTCAGACCCATTCGCCTGCTGCTCCTGGACGTGGACGGCGTGCTGACCGACGGCACAATTTTCTATACGGAAGCCGGCGCCGAAACAAAGGCATTTAACGTCAAGGACGGCCTGGGCATCCGCATGCTGATGCGCGCCGGTATCGAGGTGGGCATCGTCACCGGAAGGACGTCGGCGGCCCTGACCCGGCGGTGCCGGGAACTGGGCATATCCCTCATTTACGACAGCGTGCCGGACAAAAGCGCCCTGCTTGAGGAAATTCTTTCGCGGATCCGTATAAAAGCCGATCAGGTGGCCTTTATGGGAGACGATCTGCCCGATATCCCGCTGCTGAAAAAGGTGGGGCTTGCCATCGCGGTGGCCGACGCTCACCCGGCGGTCAGGGAATCGGCCCGCTTTGTCACAACGGCGCCGGGCGGCCACGGCGCGGTTCGTGAAATCTGCGAAAACATTCTTCATGCCCGGGACCTGTGGCATCAGGCCACGCAAAAATTCCTGTAAAGATTCCCATGCCATGAAACACGCCCGGACCCTCTCACTGCTCCTGATGTCGATGGCGTTTGCCGCCCTGGGGGCCGTTATTTTCCTGCTGGTGCAAAACCGCGCGCTGCCGCCTCCACCATCCGACGAGAACCCGCTGGCCGCCCTGGGGGCCGACATCTCCATGACCTCCGTTTTTCAGACATCCGTCAAGGAGGGACGCACCGAGCGGACCCTGGCCGCTGAAAAGGCCTATCTCGTGGAACGGGAAAACAGGGTGGCGTTTGAAAAAATCGTCCTGACCTTTTTTTCCAAAGACGGAACGCCGGCCGTCGTCACGGCGGACCGGGCCACGCTGCACACCGACACCAGTGACGCCGACCTTTCGGGGTCGGTGGTGATTGAAAACCAAGGGCACAGAATTTGCACGGAGGCGTTGCATTACGAAGACAACCGGCATATACTCTATTCAAACGTACCGGTTGCCGTCATCGGGGAGTCGCTCCATTTCACGGCGGACTCCATGACTTTTGATCTGGCAACCGGCCGGGCGGTGTTGGCGGGAAACGTGACCGGCAGCATCACCGACACATCCATGGCGGTACGATAAGCAAAGACCCGTGATCATGAACCGGCGCGAAATTAGAATAGGGATCGTTCTTCTGGTGACGCTTCTGGCGGCGCCTCTTTTCGCCCAGGAAGCGCCTTCCCCCGGTGCCGGCAAAGGCGCCATTAATATTACCGCCGACCGGCTGGTGGCCCAGAGCCGGGCCGACTATGCCGAATTCACCGGCAATGTCCACGCGGTGAGCGATGATTTTGACATCCGGGCCGATTCCCTTCAGGTCTTTTACAGCCAGACCCCGGAGACCGCGCCCTTGCAGCCCGAAAAACCCCGGGACGAAACCGCCGGCAAAACCGTAAGGGAAGTCATCGCCACAGGCAACGTGACCATTCTGTTCGGCGACAAGACCGCCACGACGCCGAAGGCCGTTTATTCACGGGAGACCAGCCGGGTGACGCTTACGGGCCCGGGCTCCACGGTCACGGGCCCCAGCG
>JBMORB010000427.1:0-6176 GCA_049320925.1 Thermodesulfobacteriota bacterium
CCGAATCTTTTGTAACAAGCTACTGTTCAGGTGAATGTTTATCTATGTCAAAAAATTTCATGAAAGATTGAAGATAAAATCGCCTTTGCATTCACCGGTGGCATGCATCAGGCAGGTGGTGACCGGGGGCCGCATTTCATATTCAACCCCCAGTCCGCGAAGCCAGGTTTCAATGCGGTACAGCACGCCGCACTGGTACTGGTCGATCACGCCCATGCCGGAAATCCCCTTGTAGGCAAAGCAGGCGTCCTTTTCCATTTCCCAGTGGATCACGTTCTTTTCCGGCGCGCTCACCATAAAGCGCATGAACCGGGCCAGCACCAGGTCCATGGCCCGGCTTAAAAAATCGACCAGCTCATTAAAGGAGGTGACAGCCTCTTTTTTAAATCCCAGGGCCTTTTTCAGGCGGGCCACCTCGATCAGGGACATGGATTCCACGGCGGCCCGGTTGATCCGATTGGTCTTTTCAATGCCCACTTCCTTTAAGGAATGGAAAAACCACATGGCGTCATGGGTGATCCACCCCTTGCTGAGCAGTTCCCTGATTTCGCTTTTTTCAAGAGACGCAAGCCCGTTCATGCCTTTTTCCCTCCTTTCCCATCCTCAATGCCCAGGCCGGCCCAGATGGCGGCGGCCATTTTGCCGGCGGCGGCCGTCACATCGGTCTTGGCGTATCCGGACACAGCCATTCTGGCAAACTCCTGGCACGGCCCCAGCAGCAGGGCGATGAACACGTCCCTGGGAAGGGGCCGGATGTCTCCCGACTCAATATGCTTTGCAAACCAGGCGGACATGCTTTTCGCGAACGCGGCGTTGAGCTGCTTCAACCGGTCTTCCGTGTCGTCCATGTACTCGGCGTGCCGCTTCTGAAAAAGAAACCGGGCCCATTCCGGATGGCTTTCCACCCATGTCAGGTGGTAATGCACAATGGCAAAAATGCCGCCTCTGGCGGTGGTTTCTTTTGACAGCGCGTCGATCATGCCGGTCTGATAATCGCGGATGCCCTCCAGGTAGATGGCCGCCGCCAGCTTGCCCTTGCTCTTGAAATGGTGATACACGCTGCCGGTGCTGGCGCCGGCCTTTTTGCAGATATCGGCGATGCCGGTGGCGGGAAATCCTTTTTCCGTGAAGCAGGCCAGGGCCGCGTCGATGATCTGCCGCTGCCGCCGGGGGGAGTCCGTGTGAGTGGCATTGGGTTTTTTCATGGCTGGAATCATATTTTAGAATTTGATTCTAGTCAAGGGTTTTTACAGGACCCCTTTGATCAAACAGGAAGGGCGCCGGTTTTGGCGCCCTTTTGTTGCTGAAGTCCGGACGGGGAAGGCCTGCTACGCCGTTATCCACCGGCGGCGGCTGACCACGCAGCCCAGGGAAAAGAACACAAAGACCATGGCCGTAAAAAGGTGAAAAAAGTTGAGTACCGGCATCAGGGGAAAGCCCACGGTCACGGCCGGCAGGTTCTTGGCCGCCATTACCCCGCCGGAAAGCAGGGCCAGCAGCAGAAAGATCACCCGCAGCAGGCCGCTTGTTGTGAGGCGAACGCCCCCGGCCCGAAGGCCGGTATAGACAATGACGGCATAGACCGCCAGGCCCGTGAGCACGGCCCCGGCGACATAATGGACCAGCACGTTGGAAAGAAAGTTGCCGGACCATGCGAGCCCCGGCACGTCGGAAACATAATAGCGGCCGTAAAGGGGCATGTTGCCGAACCCCGTGAATATCACCACGCCGGCGGCGATCCGGTATATCCACAGAAGAAAGATGTCGGTTTTGGCAATCATCAGGCGTTCTCCTCTTTCTTTTCTTTATCTTTGTTCTGGGCCAGCAGGCCGAACCGGGCCACGGCGCCAACGATGCCGGCCACCGGGCCGATGGCCAGGGCCGCTGCCATGCGGTTGGGCGCGGCCATGACGTCGGCCACCTGCTTCAGGTGGGGCATGCCCGGCCCTTTTTCCACCGAACCGTTGAGCAGGTTAAAAGGTACCGGCGAGACGTAGATGGTGTTGGTGCCGCCGTTCTCATTCAGGCCGTAAATAAACCCGCCGGTCTCTTTTGCCAGGGCCTTTGCTTTTTGAATGATCCGGCTTTTCGGGCCGATCTCCTGAACGCTTTCCGGGCATACCTCGATGCAGGCGGGAAGCTCTCCTTCGGCCACCCGGTCAAAACACCGGTCGCATTTGTACATCACCCCGTTGCCCGCGTACTGGGGCATCAGGGAAAGGTGAAGGCCCACGCCGGACTGCCGCTCGGGAATGTTCCAGGGGCACACGGCCTTGCACTTGGCGCCGCCCATGCAGATGTCCGGGGAAATGGCCACGATGCCGTTGTCCTGCTGGTAGGCCGCGCCGAAGGGGCACAGCTTGGAACAGGGCGGGTTGTCACAGTGCATGCACCGCCGGGGAATGTTGAGTTCAAAGGGCTCGCCGTTGTACTCGCCGGAAGCGCGCTGAATGTAAAGCCAGTTGTAGGGGGTGAGCCGGCCGGTGACTTCCCGTTTCTCCGGGGAAGACCAGTCCGCGATCTTGACCCTGGCCGCCGGCACCATTTTGGGCATGGGGCCTTTGGGCTCGGGGAACTTGCGGCCGTTGACCTCCCGGCAGGCATACACGCACTCCTCACAGCCGATGCATCTGCTTAAATCCAGCAGCGTACACAGCGGCTCTCCGGAAGCGGCACGGGCCAGGGAGGCCAGGCCCGTGCCCGATGCGGCCACGGCCCCGGCCGTGATCAGCCCGGCTTTTAAAAAATTACGTCTGGAAAGGGTGTCAGACATGTGAATGTCTCCTTGCTGTTCCAAATCGGTATCGATATCGGTATCGAACCCGGCGGAAAACAGCCGACCCCGATAACGAGTTCGACAGCGATACCGATGGTGTCCATCTAAAAAACGATCCCGGCATATCCCACGAAACTGTCCCCCGGGCTTTTGTCGTAACTGGTGGCGTATTCGGTCTGCGCGGCAGTGGCGGCGCCCATCTCCCTGCCGGCGGCAATGGCCGCGGCCACGGCGCCGGAGCAGCACGCGTTGTGGCTGGACAGGGCTTCTTCGATGATCCGGTGGGGATCCATGGCCAGCATGCGTTCGATGATGCGCCGGTCCTCGTTGTCCCGCACCTGCCGGTGGGCCGCCTCGCCAAACCCGTAATGGGTCAGGCCGAAATGGGCGCCGTAGTGGGTCAGGTCCGTGGATCCCGCCACCTTGAGGCAAAGACCCAGATCATGGGCCGCCTGAACCGCGAACCGGCCGATTTCAACGGCCATGGCATCCGGCGGCACGCCCACGGGAACAATTTTGGCGTCCGGAAAAAAATACTTGATAAAGGGCAGTTGAAGCTCAATGGTGTTGTCCGGCGCAAAATGGTGAACGCTTTCGGCCTGAAAGGCAAACCGGTCCATCAGTTTGCCGGCCAGGTCCTCGTCCACGGCAAGAACGCCCAGGGGCGTTGCCATGCCGCCCTCGGGCAGAATGCGGGGGGACGACTTGGGGTAAAGATGCTGACCGAAAATCACCACCGTGTCCGGCATCCGGCCGCCTTTTAAAAGGGACAGCGCCCTGCACGCGATGCCGCCGGAATAGACCCACCCGGCATGGGGAACGATGGCGCCGCAGGGTTCAAAGGCCGGCGGGTCGATGACTTTTTCAGCCAGAAACGCCTTGATCTGCCGTTTGCACTCGGCGGCGGTATCCGGATACCAGCTTCCGGCGTATGTCGCGGGACGGACATTCATTTTTTCTTTCCACGCGGTTTTCGTTTCTTCTGCTTGGCCGACACGTTCTTTCGAATCCATTTCAGCCAGGGATCCAGCCCCTGGCCGGTTTTGGACGCGGTGCGGAACACCGGCATGTCCGGATGCACCTGAAGAATGTTGGCCTCGGCCTGGTCGATATCAAAATCAAGATGGGGCAGAAGATCGACCTTGTTGAGCAGGGCCACGTCGCACACGCGGAACATCAGGGGGTATTTCAGGGGCTTGTCCTCGCCCTCGGTGACGCTGAGCACCACGGCCCGTGCATCTTCGCCGATGTCGAACTCCGCCGGGCAGACCAGGTTGCCCACGTTTTCCACGATCAGCAGGTCCAGGGCCGCCAGGTCGAAGTTCTCGGCCGCGCTTTCAATCACGTGGGCCGCCAGATGGCAGTCGCCGCCGAACTCGTCGGTGTTCACCTGAACCACCTCAACCCCCGATCTGGCCAGGCGGTCGGCGTCGTTGGTGGTGCAGATGTCCCCCACAATGACGGCACATTTGATCTCGGGCATCAGCCGTTCCAGGGACTTTTCCAGCAGTGTGGTCTTGCCCGCGCCCGGCGAGCTCATGACGTTTAACACAAACACTCCGTTATCGGCAAACCGGCGGCGGTTCTGCTCCGCCATCATCTCGTTGACATCCAGAACCCTGCGGACAACCTTGATTTCTTTCATGGTGAATACCTCGTTTGACCTTGTTTGACAGGATGACAGACCCGCGCATGAAATTTTGCGCACGCCCTACTTTAAATGACCCGGCCGCGGATATACAAGAGATTTTTTTGCCGCAAAGGACCCGCCCCGGTTCCGGCGCAAAAGCAGGCCGGTCAGGCTGTTGAAAAAGCGGGAGTTATGAACAGCCTGTCAACAACAGACTGTCAATATCCGTGCTTCTGATTCGTACATAAATATGGTGTTTTGGCTCTGGCACCCGTGGGGCCGCCTATATTTTCAGGCACGCTAAAATCCGATTAAATCCAAATCATTACACCGGTTATCAACAGACTTGTCAACAGGTTATCAACATCCCTGGGAATATGACTCCCAAGGAGGTATCCGGTTGACACTGTCTGGCGCCGGTATTAGGATGCAGCGGTACAACAGTTGAAATTTCCCTGATGTTTTGGCGGCGCGCAATGAGTGATGCGAATAAAAACCGGAATGGGTTGCTGACTGTTACCATGAGTGGTGAAAGCCATAAGCCGCATATCCTGTCCCTAAAACATATCCATCAACTGATGGCCCGCACCAGCAAGAGCGGCAAGAGTCAAGAGCGGCTTGATCCCTTTAGCTGTATAGACTGTAAATATAAAAATATAAAGGGCGTCCCCCATTTCCATTTTCCTTTTGGCGGCATTGCCGCTGAAATGGGCGGCGGGGATTTTGGGGATGGGTTTGTTGATGGAGCTAAAATGGCGGCGATTGGTCAAGTTTGTAATGACTGGAATGAAATATTTGGAGGTGAAGCCGCTGCTTTCTTAAACAAATTAAAATGGGATCTGCGGCGATTGGTTGAAAAACCGGTTGAGGAAACGATTTATAAAACAGATAGAGCCATTGAAGTGACTAGCAAAGTTGTATTTAATAATCGAGACAGGCTTGTGGGCGTTGGAAAGGTTACAGTTGGTACAGGCATGACTTGTGTTGGATGTCATACGGGGCGGCCTGGATTGGTACGCATAGGTGGAGCTACAGCTACCGTAGGCATATACCAAGTAATAACTAACGAGCCGATGAAAATTCCTCCAGTAAAATAGGGTGTTAGCATAATGATATTAAAAACCAGAAAAAATATTCGTTCACAAATCGAATCTCGATTGAAATCAGGAGAAACAAAAGAAGCTCTATTAGAAGAATTAACAGCATATTATGGCAATAAAACACTCATTAAAAAGATTCTATCTGACATTCCATCGCACGAGACAAGAGAAAAAATAATTGTATACCATAAAGTTTTACTGTTTGTATTAATTTGCATCACATTTATTCAAGGTGTGTTTTTCCTGTATTTTTTATTAAGAAACCCGGAAACCAAAAATCTCTTCATGCTAGTCCCGTTAATTATTTTGGGATCACTTGTCTGGATATCTTTATCTCCATCAAGATCTTCATATTTATTTATTTTTTTATATGGTGGATTAGATTTTTGTCACTACAGTTTAAATGTTTTTTCGTCTAATTGTGATAATAGCTTTTTTTGTTGGGCAGTTATTAATTTTTGGTTAGTGGCTCTATTCTTATCAGGGGCTCTCTATCTAAACAGCGTTGAGCGTTAGCGGCATAGGGAGACGTCCGGCATGAGGCGTCCTGGGGTCGGACCAAGCTAAAGTGCTGAATAAAAATATATAAAGGTTTAAATAACACCGTTAAAACAGGCTTAAAAGCACCTTTTGAGGCATCAAAAGGTGCTTTTAAGCTTTTTGCCACGAC
>JBMORB010000428.1:0-6174 GCA_049320925.1 Thermodesulfobacteriota bacterium
CGGCACTCCATGGGCCGGTTTTCATAAACGGAGCAGGCGTGGCCGTCCGGCCGGTAAAAAAGGCAGGCCGTGCCGCCATCCACGCTTCGAATCTTTATAATATCTTCCGGCGCGGTGTCCAGGCGGCCGGCAACATTATCAAAAACCGGCTCTCCCGTGCGGATGGTATAAATATCGGCCAGCGAGATCCGGCCGCTTTCCAGAATCGGCCGGTCGCACGCATGAAAGGCGGGCCCTCCTTTCCCGCAGCAGGTGCCGCACCGGGCGCAGGCCGTTCTTGCTTCCGCTTTCTTATTCAATGGCATCTTTAACGTCTTTCCGGATCATGCAAGCCATTTTAACCCATACCGGTTGTTTTTTCACAATGGATGTCCGGGAAATGCCTTAAAATTTCTTGACAAACCCGGATTGTTCTCTAAAATGCATTAATTCGTGCCGAGGTAGCTCAGTCGGTAGAGCAGGGGACTGAAAATCCCTGTGTCGGCGGTTCAATTCCGTCCCTCGGCACCATCATACAAAAGGGTCGCGGCGGTTTGCCCGGCCCTTTTGCTTTTGTCCGGTACGTAAGGACTGGCGGGTGATTCCAGTGGCCAGCCGGATGAACGCAACCGCACCGCCGCTCCGGGATTCCGAAGACCGCCTCATGACGGTTTGTTTAATTCAAATCGGACAACCGTCGTCTTTCGGGTGACCACGGGTCTGCCGGCCACCGTCCCCGGTTTAAACCGCCACCGGGCCACGCACCGGCGCACGGTATCGTCAAATATGGATTCGGGGCTGGCTTCCACGATGATCACATCCTCGACCCGTCCCTGCCGGTTCACCAGAAAAGAGACCTTCACCCATCCCTCAATATCGCGCCGAAAAGCATTGACCGGATAGTCAGGCGCTTTCTGGGAAAGCGCCATCAGGGGAGCGTCCAGGTTCGCGGCGTCAAAAACGCTATCCGTGCCGGAAAAACCAAGGGCTGTTGATGCCACGGCTTTGTCCGACAGCCGGCCGGCAGGTCCGACCGGTTCCAGGTCCGGAATATAATCGCTCTCGTCCGGAGGATGGGGAATGGCCTTTTCTGGGACCGGCGGGGTTGAATCCGTGATGACCGGATCTTTCAGGGAAAGTGACGAAGCAGCCTCAGGTGGCCTGACCGTCGGAACAGCCCGCGCCAGGGGAGACCGGGTGGCGGATGTCGTCGGAATACCCGGCCCCGGCAACGTCGCCAGGTCCACCTGAATCACGTCGTCGTAAAAAGCGTAACGTTGACACCCCGAATAGCCGCTGAAAATGACCAGCAGCACGGCCGCCATCAGATGGAAACCAAACGACAGAGAAAGACAGGCGGCAAAACCGCTTGTCCGTACGGCCCTGTTGTTCAGCAAAGAAACGGGCAAGGTGTCCATCGTGATATCCGTTCTGGCCTCCGGCCATTGTCAAAAAAAAATCCCCGGATCGACTGATCGACCCGGGGATTCCCTTTTTTATCCTCAAGATCCAATGGATTCCGGTTATTCCCATAAGCGGAAATCCTTTCATCAGGCAGGTCTTCTGGCTCTCGGATCAACCTACCGGCCGCGCCTTCCCACTCCATTTAAATGAAGCAGTGACATCCTGCGGCTTTCGTCCCCGATTACAGCGGCGGGTCCGCTCCCGATTCAAACGGGATTCCCTCTTGTGCGATATCGCACCCGATGACAGTTAAATTAAATAGTTAAGTCACACGCAAAAGTCAAGTACTTTATGCGCGCCGGACCGGGCGAATGTCTTTGTAAAAGATGCCGCACCCTGTGCTTAAAAAAAACACCTTTAACGGTATATCCGAATTCTTGTCCTGGCCCTGTTGCTCCCAAAAAATAAAGTGTGATATGGTGGTCCCTCGAAAACAATCGTTTCTATAACTCCGGAACATTGGAAAGGGTCTTACATGAAAATGTTTGCGAGTCGGCTTGGACGTCCCGTCGTTTTGCTTTGCATCTTACTAATCGCTGTACCTTGCATGATACCTGTGGGGTGCAGCCTGCCGGGTATCAAGCTGCCGGCCGATGCCACGGACCCGCTCCAGGAGTTCATACTGGAAGGCGCGGGGCCCCGGAAGGTGGCCCTGATCTCCGTCAACGGTGCCATCACGGACAAGCCCACCAAGGACTTCATGGCCCGCAATCATCCCGGCATGCTGGACGAGTTTGTGGCCCAGCTCAACCTGGCCAAAGTGGACCCGGCCGTGGAAGCCCTGGTACTGAAGGTCAACTCGCCGGGCGGCACCATTACCGCCAGTGACATCATGTACAAGGAACTGATGGACTTCAAAGGCCGGACCGGAAAGCCGGTGGTGGCGGTCATGATGGACGTGGCCGCCTCGGGTGGATACTACATCTCCCTGCCCGCCGACCACATCGTGGCCCACCCCACCACTATAACCGGATCGGTGGGTGTGATCTTCCTTTCGCCCAGGGTCAGCGGTCTGATGGACAAGCTGGGCCTGTCCGTGGACGTCCGCAAGTCGGGAAAGCATAAGGATATGGGTTCCCCCTTCCGGGAAAACACCAGGGAAGAAGATGCCCTGTTCAAAGCCATTATCGACGACATGGCCGGCCGGTTCATCGGCCTGGTGGAAGAACACCGGGGCGGCAAAAAACCGGCCATTGAGGATATCAAAACCGCCCGGATCTTTACGGCCGCCGAGGCGATGAAGGCCGGCCTGATTGACCAGATCGGCTATCTCGAGGATGCGATTACCCGGGCAAAGAGGATGGCCGGCCTGCCGGAAGATGCCGCCGTGGTGACCTACCGCCGGACCTACTATCCCAACGACACCATTTACAACACGCTGGTGACCCAGTCCGGGGACCACCAGGGCGCGCTGGTGAATATCGACCTGCTGGAGGCAATGCCGCCGCTCCGGCCGGGGTTTTATTACCTGTGGTGGCCTTACGGGGAAGGGTCGCGGCCGTAACCGGGACGGCAGGAGGCTAAACCTGTCCGGACGGCCTTCAGGTGGTTTCCGGGGGCACCTTGGCGCACACCTGGTTGCGGCCCTGGGCCTTTCCCATGTAGAGCGCCTTGTCGGCCAGGTCCAGGGCGATGAGGGGTTCGTTGGCATCGTCGGGGATCGCGGCCACTCCGACCGTGATGGTCATGGAGCAGGCGCCCAGCCGGGGATCATCTTCGTTGAAATCGACCGCTTCCACGGCCCGGCGGAGTTTTTCCCCCACCAGGATCGCGTTCTCCCTGCTGGTTTCGGGCAGCAGCACCAGGAACTCCTCGCCGCCGTACCGGGCCACCACGTCGATTTTCCGCAGGCTGGCTTCGAACAGACGGGCCATGGTTTTGAGCACCCGGTCCCCCCGCAAGTGGCCGTAGCTGTCGTTGTACTCCTTGAAATGGTCGATGTCGATCATCAGCAGGGAGATGGTCCGGCCATAGCGCCGGGACCGGTAGACCTCCCGTTCAAACCGCTCAAAAAAGTAGCGGCGGTTGTAGAGCCCGGTCAGTTCGTCCTTGCGGATCAGTTCCCGGGTCTGCTGAAGGGTCATGGCGTTGCTCACGGCAATGGCCACGTTCTCGGCCACCGCGGTAAAAAGACGAAGGTCGCTTGTCAAAAAGCCGTTGGGCGTGGGTTTGTGGGCGTTGAGTACGCCGATGATCACGCCCTCCTGGTTTTTCAGGGGAACCCCCAGATAGCTTCCCTGCTTCATGCCGCTGCCGGGAAAATAAAAGAAGCTCTTTTCCCTGCTGATGTCGTTGATCAGGATGGGACGGCCTTCGGACACCACCCGTCCGGAAACCCCGTCGGTCACCTTTATTTCCGCGTGCCGGGTCACGGTTTCCGGCAGGCCGTGGCTGGCCCGGATCTGGAGTTTCTGAAGTTCGTCGTCCAGAAACATCAGGCAGTACTGGTCCACGTTGAGGGCCTCGCCGATCAGGCCGATGACCACTTCAAACAGATCGGTCACGTGCAGGGAGGTGCTCAGGGTCCGGCTGACGTTGTAAAGCGTGTAAAGCTCCAGCACCCGTTCATTAAGACTGCTGTTGCTTTCCACCAGCTTGTCGTAACGGGTTTTCAGATCTTCCAGTTCCCTGGCCAGCTGCCGAACGTCCCGAGTGGCTTCTTCCATGGCACCCCCGCGTGATGGATGAGATTTTCAAATGAACAGGGTTGGTTATTATCGAAAACCGCCGGATTGTCAAGTAGTTCCTGTTGTTCTACGCCCCGGTCCGGGTTCCGCCTCCCCGGATTTTCTGAACCGCCAGCCGGGCGGTATCGGTAAGATTGGCCGCGAAAAGGGCCAGAAAATCGGGCTGGAAAAGAAGCTGGCGGCCGTACCACGCGACAAATTCCCTCGGGTTTCGAAGCGGCATACGCGCCAGATTGCGAAGATAGGTGCGCCGCTGAATCAGCGCGAGTTCCCCGGCGTCAAAGGCGGCCATGTTGAGCCGGGACTGATGATAGTGGTTCCCTTTCTCATAGGCGTAGTCTTCCGTGATCCGGCCCTGTTCCACGCAGACGCGCCACAGGTCCGAGCCGGGCAGCGGGTTGAAAACAAAGGGCACCAGGTAGTCCACGCCCAGATCCAGGCCGAACCGCATGGAGTTGTTCACCTGCGCCAGGGTTTCGCCGGGAAAGCCGATGATAAAATATGCCACGGTGGAGATGCCGTGCTTTCTGGCCAGCCGGGCCACCTGCCGGGCCTTGTCCAGGGGAAAGGGCTTTTTCACGTACGCGGCAAAGGTGTCCGGATCGCCGGACTCCACGGCCAGGGTGATCTGGTAGCAGCCGCTTTTCTTCATCAGCCCCATCAGCTCGTCGTCGATGGTCCACAGGGCAATGCCGTTGGGCGTGTTCCACGGCATGGAAAGTCCACGCTCGATCATGCCGGAAAAGATGGCCATGGCCCGGCCCCGGTCCGCGGTGAGATTGTCGTCCTGCCATTTGAGTTCGGTCACGCCGTAAACATCCCTCAGGTGTTCGATCTCGGCCAGCACCTTTTCCGGCGAACGCCTGCGGAACCGTCTGCCCCAGTGCAGGTACGAGGAGCAGAACGGGCAGCCAAAGGGGCAGCCCCGGCTGGAGATAATCGGCGTGTTGCGCCGCCGGCGCCAGTGGTAGGCCATGGGCTTGCCGGCCTTGAAATACGCCTCCATGGGCAGAAGGTCCCGGGCCGGCAGGGGCAGGTCGTCCAGGTTTTCGATCCAGGTGGTCCGGGGCCGCACGCGCGCCGTGCCGTTGTCACGAAAGGCGATGCCGTCGATGTCGTCGATGCGGCCTTTCCCGTTGTGAGCGTCGATAATGGCGGCAAGGCCCAGTTCCCCCTCACCCAGCACCACGTAATCCACCGCTGTTTGCATAAGCGTCTGTTCGGCCAGAAAAGAAGGGTGGGTGCCGCCGGTGACCACAACGATCTCCGGGTCGATCTCTTTCTTGATTCTTTCGCTCAACAGGCGGACACAGGAAAACTGGTTGGAAAACAGACAGGAGATGCCCACCATGTCAGGCGAAAAGGCGCGGATGCGGTCGAGGATCCGGTCCCAGGAAAGGCCCACCCGTTCATATCCATCCCCTTCGGCGACCCGCTGGTCCGGGGCCTCGGCCACGCAGTCCAGAATCGCCACTTCCACCCGGTCCCGAATCCAGGCGGCCAGGGAGGCAATGCCCAGCGGCGGGCACACCATGGGGTCAAACACGTGCTTTACGTCAAAAAACGGGGGGAAGATCAGCATCACCCGGCCGATGGGACGCAGACTGCGGCTGTTTGCGGGCCGCTCCGGGACTGTCTTGCCGTCCTTCATGAAATGCATCGTCCTTATTATCTTGATCGTACGCTTACTCTTGATCCTGATCCATCAGACCACGACGGCGGCGATTAAGATCACGAGCACGAGTAAGAGTACAAATGGAAAATAGTGGTTCACCACTTGAGACGGAAAATCATTCCTTCAGCATCTCCACCCGGGGTTTCTGGCCTTCCGCGCAGTCAATCAGCGCGCCGGCCCCTTTCCGTCCGATGCTGCAGTTGATCACCAGGGTTTCTTCCATTCGCTCCACGCCGGGCTGCTCATGAATATGCCCGCATAACAAAATCGGAATGCGATGGCGCGTGACGATACGCCGCAGGCCGTCGGACCCGGCGTGGAACCGGCTGAACACGCGGTCCAGCGCGCCCCGGGGCGGCGGATGGGCCA
>JBMORB010000429.1:0-6164 GCA_049320925.1 Thermodesulfobacteriota bacterium
GCTGCTCGATGACCCTGAACTGACGGTCCATGGCACCGGCCCATGCGCGGGGAAGGGCGTGTGGCATTATAATGAGACAGGTCAGAAGACTCACGGCCGGCAAACAGGTGGATGCCCTGAATATCATGGTTTCCTCGTCACTGGTCTATAAACGGCCGGCGGCCTTTGTTTTGAGTACCTCGAAAAGTTTGTCCACCTGGGCCAGGGTTTCTTCAAGGGTGCCGGTGTTGTCGATCACCATGTCCGCCCGGGTCTTCTTTTCGTCGATGGGCAGCTGCGCGTGAATACGGGCGCGTGCATCGACTTCGGTGAGGCTGTCCCGTGCGAGCAGCCGCTCCATCTGCTGGGCCGGTGTGGCATAGACCACGATGATGTCCGATATGTCCCGGTACATGCCCGACTCGTAAAGCAGGGGCACATCCAGGACCACAATGGTGTCCGGGACCTCTGCCTCGTTGATGATGGCAACAATGGCCTGGCTGATGCGCTCAAATACTCGCGGATGGACGATCTGGTTGAGCTGCTCTTTTTTGACCGCATCGTGAAAAATGACACGCCCCAGGGCCTTGCGGTTGAGTTCGCCGTCCGGCAGCAGGAACTCCCGGCCGAACCGGTCGACGATTTCCTTCCACGCGGGAGTGTCTTTTTTTACCACCTCGTGGGCAATGATATCCGCGTCCACTACCAGGGCGCCGAGCTCCGCCAGACGCCTGGATACAACGGATTTTCCCGTGGCAATGCCGCCGGTCAGGCCTACAATAATCATGGAGTTCCCCTTATTCGGCGTTATGGTGCGGCTGCTTTTGAATTTGAACATACCATATTGAGCGATATGGAAAAAGTGAAATATGGCCTTTGCCTTTGCCAAGGGCCATCTTCATGGCCCGCGGAAAAGATCGGTAGAGGATTGGGTTGACAAGTCCGTCCGGAATCGCCAGAATGAAGCCCTTTCAGCGGCCCGGAACGGATGGGCTGACTTTTGTTTATTGCATCGCGGTCATTGCATGGAGGAATGATGAAGGAAAAAACCCGAGAAAATGTCTACAAAGCGTTTGTGGGAGAGGCCAAGGCCTATTTCCGGCTGCTGGCCTATGCGCAGAAGGCGCAGGAAGAGGATGTCCCCCAGGTGGCTTTGCTGTTTAGGGCCATTGCCGAGGCCGAGCGGGTTCATGCCACCCGGCATCTGAACCTTGCAAAAGAGGTGGTGGTCAAGGACACCGACACCAATCTGGAAGCCTCGTTTCAGAGGGAAAAAACAATCAGCGAGAACGTCTACCCAGATTTTATCAAAGACGCGGAAGAAGAGGGTGAACAGGTGGCGGCCATCGCATTCAGCCACGCCCGGGACGCCGAGTCCTATCACGCCAAGCTTTACGAGCGGGCCATGCTTCACGTGATCAAGGACACGGTGGTGGAATACCACGTGTGCCAGGTGTGCGGGTACGTTACCGACAAGAAAATACCGGACAAATGCCCGGTGTGCGGCGCCCCGGCGGAAAAATTCAAGACCGTGACATAGATGGATTCCGGGGCTCAGGGGCCGAAAGCGCGGCCCCTGAGCCCCGTTTTACATCAGCCCATCTGCCTGTCCCGCTCCTCTTACTCCTTTATCTCTTTCGATCCCGATTTCGATGCAGTCCTGCCGAACCTGTACCACCGGCTTCGTGTTCTTTGTGATTTTCGTATCTTCGTGTTGAAAAGCGGCCGGCCAGGCGCTGGAAATTCGAGCCGTTTTTTGAGATCGGGGCAAAATCGATTTTTTGAAGGTCTTTTAAAAATTTCTTGACATTCCTGCCCGGCCTTTCTAAATTGAATCAGATTCAATAAATGAACTCCATTATCAAAAACGTGTCGGGGACTTCTTTTACCCTATTTCAGGAGGCCTGCAATGGACTTTGCGTTTACCCGTGAGCAGTTGCTGTTTAAAAAAGAGGTGATCAAGTTTGCCAGAAAGGAGATCGTGCCCCGTGTGGAGGAGCATGAACTGGCCGGAAAATTTGATTACGAATCATTCCGCAAAATGGGCGAGTTCGGTATTCTCGGGTTGCATTTCCCTGAGGCCTATGGCGGCCAGGGTGCGGACGTGATCACCACGGTACTGGCCGGCGAAGCCATGGGCGAGGCCGGTGTGGACGGCGGACTCACCCTGTCTTACGGCGCCCATACCTTTCTGTGCGCGGATACGATTTTCTGCCATGGCACCGAAGCCCAGCGGAAAAAATACATCCCGAAGCTTGCCAGTGGCGAATGGGTCGGGTGCATGGGCCTCACCGAACCGGACGCCGGTTCCGATGTGGCCTCCATGAAAACCACGGCCGTGAAAAAGGGCGACACCTACGTACTCAACGGCAGCAAGATGTTTATCACCAACGGCCCTGTTGCCGACGTGGCCCTGGTGTACGCCAAGACCGATCCGGAAAAGCGCCACGAGGGAATATCGGCCTTTATCGTGGAAAAAGGAACACCGGGTTTTTCCACGGGCCAGCCGCTTAAAAAAATGGGATGCCGCACCTCTCCTACCTCGGAGCTTTTTTTCTCCGACTGCGTGATTCCCGCTGAAAACCTGGTGGGAAAAGAGGGTAACGGTTTTCTCATGGCCATGCAGACCGTGGAGTGGGACCGAAGCGCGCTTTTGGCCCCCATGGTGGGCGGCACGAAATACATGCTGGACCGGTGCGCCGAATACGCGGGCAAGCGGGTCCAGTTCGGAAAAGCCATCGGCCAGTTTCAGGCCACCAAGCACAAACTGGCCAATATGCGGATTTTTTACGAAAGCGCCAAGCTCCTGGTCTACCGCGTGGCCTGGCACAAGAACCAGGGCAATCCCCTCAACCATCTGTCCGCGGCCATGGCCAAGCTGTTTGTGGGTGACTGGAGTCTGGGGCCGGTAAATGACGCCCTGTTGCTTCACGGCGGTTACGGCTACTGCCACGAATACACCATGGAGTGTGTGTTCCGGGATAACCGGCTGGCGCCCCTGGGCGGCGGCACGTCGGATATTCAGAAAATGATCATTTCTCGGCTGATGTAGCTGAACAATTTTAATACCAGGGGGTGAAGATGGAATACGAATTTACCAGGGCCGAACAACAGGCCATTGAAGATGCGGGCAAGATCACCCGTGACGTGCTTTCCCGGTCCGGGCGGCCTGAAACCGCCGGGACAAGACGAGAGCTGATGCAGGCACTGGCCAGGGCCCTGGCGCCCGCAGGCTATATGAAGGCGGGACTTTGCGATGATACGCCTTTTGGCGCGGCCGCCATGGGGGCACTGGCCGCTTTTGCCGGAAACGGACCGGGCATTTTTATCGCTTTTGAAATGGGCGCCCGGGTGCTGGGCCGTCTGCTGTTCAGGTACGGCAGTAAAAATCAGCAGGACCGGTTTCTCGAACCCCTGAAAAAGGGTGAACGGATCGGCACGGTGGCCCTGTGCGAGAAAACCATGAACGTGGTCAACGATCCCCTGACCACGGAAGGGGTCCGGAAAGCGGGCGTGGTCGCCGTGTCCGGGGAAAAAGGTTTTGTGATCAACGGGGCCGCGGCCGACCTGCTCGCGGTGATCGGCCGGCTGGAGGAGGGGCTGGGCGTCTTCCTGGTAGAGCGGGGGACGAAGGGCGTGACCCTGAGTCCGGTTCTGGACAACGGTGATTACGGGCAACTTTCCACCTGCCGCATGGCGCTCGAAGGATGCGAAGTGCCTGAAACCCATGTCATCGGACCGGTGGACGGGAAAAAGCTGCTGGCCGAGCTTCGCATGTGGGAAAACCAGGTGCTGATTGCCGCTGCCGTGGGCATGATGAACGCGGCTCTCTTTTCCGCCACGCTGTTTGCCAAGACCCATCGCACGGGCGGCAAACCGGCTATTGCCTTTCAGGAGGTGGGGTTCAAGCTGGCCGAGATGTTCACCCTGGTGGAGACGTCCCAGCTCATGGCCTATAAAACCGGGTGGCTGAACGCCGAAAAGGACAGGGAGACGGAAGTGTTTTCCGATTGCGCCAAGGTGTTCTGTACCGAGTCCGCCGAAGAAGTGGCGGGCAGCGCCCTGCGCATTCTCTCACTGGAGGGGCTCGCTCCGGATCATCCGGCCCAGGCGGCCCTGCGGTGGGCCAAGTATGCCCAGATCGCCGGAACCTCCACCGAGATCGCCCGCATGCGAATCGGCGACGCGGCATTGTAGGAAAATTTCGATACCGATTCCGATTTGGAAGAAAGGGAGAAATCATGCCTGTCATTGAATCGGCTGTTGACGTGACATCCGAGGAGTTCGCGATAAACCGCGAGACCATGGAGTCCCTGGTGGCGGACCTGAAAAAGGAGATAAACCGGGCCCATCATGACCGGTCCCCCAAAGCCCTGGACCGTTTGCAGGAGGTGGGTAAACTGCCGGCGGACAAGAAACTCGACCTGCTGCTGGATAAAAATACGCCGTTTCTTGAGATTGCGCCTCTGGCTGCCAAAGACCTGTATGACGGCAAGGTCCATGGCGCCGGCATTCGGGCCGGTATCGGCATCGTGGCCGGCCGGGAGGTGGTGGTGTCGGTGAACGACGCCACCATCAAGGGTGGCTCCATGTATCCCTTGAGCGTGAAAAAGACGTTGCGGCTTCAGGCCATCTGCATGGAAAACCGGCTGCCCGCGGTCAACCTGATGGATTCGGCCGGGGCGTTTCTGCCGTTGCAGTCCGAGATTTTCCCCGATCTGGACGACGGGGGCCGGGTCTTTTACAACCAGGCCATGATGTCCAAGATGGCCATTCCCCAGATCACCGCGGTGATGGGGCTCTGTACGGCCGGCGGGGCTTATGGCGCGGCCATGTCCGACGAGATCATACACGTCAGGGGCCATGGCGCCATCTTTCTGGGCGGGCCGCCCCTGGTCCTGGCCGCCACCGGCGAAGAGGTGACCTCCGATGAACTGGGCGGGCCCGATCTTCACTGCGCCCAGTCCGGGGTATCGGACTACTATGCCGAAGATGACGCCCATGCCATTGCCCTGGTGCGGGAGATCGTGGCCAATCTGCCCCGGGCGGAAAAGGCCAGGCTCACCCTGCGGCCGCCCGCGCCGCCCCTTTATGATCCCAAAGAGCTTTACGGCATCATTCCCCGCAACATCTCCACGCCGTACGATATCCGGGAGGTGTTCGCCCGAATGGTGGACGGCAGCGAGTTTATCGAGTTCAAGGAGATGTACGGCCCCACCCTGGTGTGTGGATGGGCCCATATTCACGGCTATCCTGTAGGTCTGCTGGGCAACAACGGCGTGCTTTTTCCGCAAAGCGCACAGAAGGCCACCCAGTTTATTCAGATCTGCGACAACCGGGGCATTCCACTTGTATTTATTCAAAACATTTCCGGGTTTATCGTGGGGAAACAGTATGAGCAGGCCGGGGTCACCAAGGACGGCCACAAAATGGTCAATGCCGTGGCCACCGCGTCGGTGCCCAAGTTCACCGTGATCGCCGGGGCCTCTTTCGGCGCGGGGAATTATGCCATGTGCGGCCGGGCTTACTCGCCGCGGTTTTTGTGGATGTGGCCCAATGCCGAGATCGGCGTGATGGGAGGCCAGCAGGCGGCCGGTGTGCTGGTGACTATCACCAACGATCAGAATGCCCGGCTGGGGAAGCCGCCCCTGACACCGGAGGAAGAGGCTTTTATCCGCCAGCCCATCATCGACAAGGCCCGGCAGGAGGGAAACGCTTATTACAGCACGGCCAACCTGTGGGATGACGGTATTCTTGATCCGGCCAAAACAAGGGACGTGCTGGGTATGGCCATTTCAGCGGCCTTGAACGCCCCGCTGCGGGATGACCGGTATGGGTTTGGTGTTTTCCGAATGTAATATGGACGGCTTCGTAAACAATCCAATAGCTGCGTTGCGCTGCGTCCCTCGTCACTGCGGCGTACGGTCAGTACGCCTTATTCCTCGGAACTTGCGACGCCTTGCTCTTGAACTTTTTACAAAGCCGCCAAAGATAATTCACGCAAAAAGCCAATGGCAACCAAACGACAGGTATGCTCGCTATGTTTAATAAAATTTTGATCGCCAACCGGGGGGAGATTGCCGTGCGGGTGATGGCCACCTGCCGGGAGATGGGCATTGCCACGGTGGCTGTTTATTCAGAGGTCGATGCAGAGGCCCTGCACAGGCTCTGCGCCGATGAGGCGG
>JBMORB010000430.1:0-6135 GCA_049320925.1 Thermodesulfobacteriota bacterium
CTCCGGACCTGCGATACTGGGAAAACACGGCCCGGCAGATCCGCGAATGCGCCCGGACGCCGAAGATCGTGGTGGAAAAAAGTACGGTGCCGGTGAGGACCGCTGAAGCCATGGCCCAGATTCTGTCCATGGAAAACGGTGGAAATCGTTTTGAAGTGCTTTCCAACCCGGAATTTCTGGCCGAGGGGACGGCCATCGCCGACCTGGAAAACCCGGACCGCGTCCTTATCGGCTCCCGGCAGACGCCTGAAGGGCTGGCAGCCAGGGACGTGCTGGTTGAGATTTACGCCAACTGGGTGCCAAGGGAAAAGATACTGACTTCCAACATCTGGAGCAGTGAACTGGCCAAGCTGGCGGCCAACGCCTTTCTGGCCCAGCGGATATCGTCCATCAACACCATCGCCAATATCTGCGAGGTCTCCGGCGCCAATGTGCTTGAAGTCGCAAGGGCCGTGGGCATGGACCGGCGCATCGGTCCCAGATTCCTCAATGCCGGCGTGGGGTTCGGCGGGTCCTGTTTTAAAAAGGATATTCTGAGCCTGGTCTACCTGTGCCGGGAAGCCGGCGCCGACGCCGAGGCCGATTACTGGGAAAGCGTGGTGCGCATCAACGAGCGCCAGAAGGAACGGTTTGTCAGACGCATGCTCAATGCCATGTTCCACAGCATGGCGGGCAAGCGGATCGCGCTCTTCGGATTCGCCTTCAAACCCGACACCGGCGACATACGGGACGCGCCGGCCATTACCATCGCCCGCCGCCTGCTGGACGAGGGGGCCACGCTGGCCATCACCGATCCCAAGGCACTGGACGGGGCACGGTCCGTGTTCGGCGACGCCGATCGGGTGGAGTATGTGGACGACCCTTGCCGGGCAGCGGCAAAGAGCCATGCCATTGCCGTACTCACCGAGTGGCAGGTGTACCGGGACCTGGATTACAGAGCGATCTATGACGCCATGGAAAAACCGGCCTTCTTTTTTGACGGCCGGAACGTGGCAGATCATGCCGCGCTTTTTAACATGGGGTTTAACGTGTATCCGGCGGGTTTGCCGGCAATGACCCATTTTTAACAGGCAGGGAGATTCGGCGTGATGGAACGCATGGATAAAAAGCGGGTACTGGTGACCGGTGGTGCCGGATTCCTTGGCTCTCACCTCTGCGAGCGGCTTTTATCAGAGGGCTGCGAGGTGATCTGCCTGGACAACTTTTTCACCGGCCGCAGGCGCAATGTGGCCCACCTGCTGGCCAGCCCAGACTTTGAACTGATGCGTCACGACATCGTCCATCCCCTGTTTGTGGAGACCGACGAGATTTATAACCTGGCCTGCCCGGCGTCGCCGGTGCACTACCAGTACAATCCGGTCAAGACCGTCAAGACCAGCGTGATGGGTGCCATTTACATGCTGGGACTGGCCAAAAGGGTCAAGGCGAAGATTCTTCAGGCATCCACCAGCGAGGTTTATGGAGACCCGGATGTGCATCCTCAGACCGAGGCATACCGGGGCAACGTGAACCCCGTCGGTCCCCGGGCCTGCTATGACGAAGGCAAGCGGTGCGCGGAGACCCTGTTTTTTGATTATCACCGCCAGAACAACGTCAACATCCGGGTGGTGAGGATATTCAACACCTACGGCCCCCGCATGCATCCCGACGACGGCCGGGTGGTGAGCAACTTCATCGTGGCGGCTTTGCAAAACCGGGATATAACAGTGTATGGCGACGGGTCCCAGACCCGCTCTTTCTGTTACGTGGATGACATGATCGACGGGTTTGTCCGCATGATGAACGCCGCCGATGATGTTACCGGCCCGGTGAACCTGGGTAATCCCCATGAGATTCCGGTGATGGAACTGGCCCGAAAAGTGATTGACCTGACCGGGTCCCGGTCAAAGATAGTTTTCCGACCCCTTCCCGCGGACGACCCCCGGCAGCGGCGTCCGGATATCACGCTGGCAAAAGACCGGCTCGGCTGGCAGCCCGTGACCGGTCTGTCCGAGGGGCTTGGAAAGACGGTGCAGTATTTTGAAAAGCTGCTTGCGGGAAATGAAAAGAAACCATAACAGTTAAGGGGATGATCGTGACACGCAAAAAAGCCCTGATAACAGGTATCACCGGCCAGGACGGCGCCTACCTGGCCGAGCTTCTGCTGGAAAAAGGCTATGAGGTCCATGGCATCAAGCGGCGGGCCTCGCTTTTCAACACGGCCAGAATCGACCACCTGTACCACGACCCTCATGAAAAGGATGTTCGTTTTTTCATGCATTACGGGGACCTGACCGATGCCTCCAACCTGGTACGCATCATTCAGCACGTGGAGCCGAACGAGATCTACAATCTGGGCGCTCAGAGCCATGTTCAGGTTTCCTTTGAGTCGCCGGAATACACGGCGGACGTTGACGGCCTGGGGACGCTGCGCCTGCTGGAGGCCACGCGGATATTGGGCGTGGAAAAGGATGTCCGGTTTTACCAGGCCTCCACCTCCGAGCTTTACGGCAAGGTGAGAGAGGTCCCCCAGACCGAAAAAACCCCGTTTTATCCGCGCTCTCCCTACGGGTGCGCCAAGCTCTTTGCCTACTGGTGCACGGTGAACTACCGGGAAGCCTATGGCATGTTCGCCTGCAACGGGATTCTGTTCAACCACGAATCCCCCATTCGCGGCGAGACGTTTGTCACCCGCAAGATCACCCGGGCCGCGGCCCGCATTGCCGGCGGGGTCCAGGACCGCCTTTACCTGGGAAACCTGGGCGCCCTGCGGGACTGGGGCCACGCAAAGGATTTCGTGCGGGCCCAGTGGCTCATGCTCCAGCGGCCGGAACCCGAGGACTTTGTCATTGCCACGGGCAAACAGCACTCGGTGCGGGAGTTCTGCGAAAAGGCCTTTGCCAGTGCCGGTATTCATCTGGCCTGGAAAGGCAGCGGCATCGAGGAGCAGGGCATCATCGACACGGTCAATCCTCAGTCTCCGCTGGTGCAGAAATACGGCATGGAGAAGGCTTTGTCCCGGCGGGTTCCCGGAACGCCGGTGATCTGCGTGGATCCGTCCTATTTCCGGCCCGCCGACGTGGTGTCCCTGCTGGGAGACCCCGCAAAAGCCCGTGAAAAACTGGGGTGGGAGCCGAAAATCACCTTTGATGAAATGGTTTTTGAGATGATGGACAGTGACTTCCGGGATGCCCGCAGGGAAGCCATCTGCAAGGCCAACGGCCTTCCCCTGCCCGCCAGCTGCGAGGCCCACATGTGATATGGAAAAGAACGCGTCCATTTATATTGCCGGCCATCGGGGGCTGGCTGGGTCGGCCCTGGTAAGAAAGCTGAAGCAGCAGGGGTATGGCAACCTGCTTACACGGACCCATGCCGAACTGGACCTGACCCGCCAGGCCGATACCGAGGCGTTTTTGCAGTCGGCCCGGCCGGACTGCGTGTTTGTGGCGGCGGCAAAGGTGGGAGGTATTCTGGCCAACAACACTTACCCGGCGGATTTCATCTACCAGAACCTGGTCATTGAAACCAATATTATTGACGCCGCCTGCCGGGCCGGGGTGAAGCGGCTGCTGTTTCTGGGCTCTTCGTGCATTTACCCCAAAGCGTGTCCCCAGCCCATGAAGGAGGAGCACCTGCTCACCGGTCCGCTGGAACCGACCAACGAGCCCTATGCCGTGGCCAAGATCGCGGGCATCAAGATGTGCCAGTCCTACAACCGGCAGTACGGCACCCGGTTTGTGGCGGTGATGCCCACCAATCTTTACGGCCCCAACGACAACTTTGATCTTGAGACCAGCCATGTGCTTCCGGCCCTGATCCGCAAGTTCCACGAGGCAAAAAAGGCCGGCGCCAGAGAGGTCGTTGTGTGGGGGACCGGCACACCCCGGCGGGAGTTTCTCCATGCCGACGATCTGGCCGACGCCTGCCTGTTTGTCATGAACCTGCCGGATTCGGATTTTGACCGGCTGGTGCACGGCGCCGATGTGCCGCTCATCAACATCGGCATGGGCAAAGACAGCACCATCGCCGAACTGGCCGGGCTGATAAAAGAGATCGTGGGGTTTGACGGAACCATCCGGTTTGACACGGCCAAACCCGACGGCACCTTGCAGAAGCTGCTGGACGTGTCCCGCATGACCGCTCTGGGCTGGCGGGCAAAGATTCCTCTGAAGGCCGGGCTTCAAGACACCTATCAGTGGTGCCTGGATCACCATGTGTTCTGATTTGATCTTGACTTGCCTATTTTTGAGTGTTTAAATACACATGTTCAAAAAATGAACGCCCATGTCTTACGTGGGCGTTTACGCATTTAGAAGGCGCCCAATCCATTGGCAACAAGACCCAGCTTTCGTCGACATTCAAATGAAAACATGGTGGCATCGCATAAAAACCCAACAAAGGAAGAGGTGCTATGCAGGAGAGGTACACATTGAGGGATGACCAGTGGGAAAAAATTAAAGATTCGCTAACGGGCAAAAAAAACTGATCCAGGCAAAACTGCCGTAGACAACAGGCGTTTTATTGAAGTAGTTATGTGGATCGGTCGAAATGGATCTCCTTGGCGGGGTCTCCCGCCAGAGCGGGGAAAGTGGCCAAACGTACATAAACGATTTATAAGATGGTCCCGTAAAGGCGTTTGGCAGATGATTTTAACACACTGGCGGTAAGTGCCGACACGGAATGGCTGATGATAGACAGCACAATCGTAAGGGCGCACCAGTACCCCGCAGGCGCAAAAGGGAGCAGCAAAATCACGCGCTAGGCCGGTCCAGGGGCGGCTTTAGGACTAAAATCCATTCATTAGTAGATGCTCTGGGCAATCCTACTCGATTTATTTTGACGGGCGGAAAGCAGTCCGATTACAAGCAGGCCTTGAATCTGCTTGGAGATCAAACGGCAGAGTGTGTGTTCGCTGACAAGAGCTATGCGCAGACTACATTATCGAGAAGGTCGTGGCACAAGGAGGAGAGTCTGTAATCCCTCCAAGATCATTCCGCAAGACCCTTCGCCAGTATGACGTTAATTTGCATAAAGAAAACAAACAGATAAAACGAATGCATGGTAAGTTGAAACATTTTAGGCGGGTGGCGACCTGTTATGGCAAGGTGGCCCTATCGTATTTGTCTTTCGTGCTGGTTGCGGCAATACACCTTTAGCTAAAATGAATGTAGACAGGACCTAGTACCATGTAATTTTTTAAATGATGCATTGACATTAATGGTCATTGCCCAGCATGTCCGGGTGATCCAGAAAAACGGTCGGTTTGCGGAATAAATCGGGAAATGACAATAAAAAAATTTCTGATCCACTACACGACAATACGATAATTATAGGGTTTACAAGTTCCCAAGGCATTGTGACCTACCAGGCATCTAACAAGTTCAAAATGGGATGTTGACAAATCATGGACAAGATCGACCTGCGTACCCTGCAGATTTTAGAAGAGATCGGTGAAGATGAGCAGCTAAGCCAGCGGCGGCTGGCCAACCGCCTTGGCATCTCTCTTGGGCTTGTCAATTCGTTTATTAAACGGCTTGTCAACAAGGGGTATTTCAAGATCGTTCACATCCCCCGCAACCGGGTTGCCTATATTCTTACACCCAAAGGATTCACGGAGAAGACACGACTTACCTGTGCCTATATTACTTACTCCTATCAGTTTTATCGAAAAGCCCGGCGCCAACTTTTTGATCTGTTTGCTGAACTGGAGAGGACCGGGGTCGAGGCGGTGGTGTTCGCCGGTGTCAGCGATTTTGCCGAGATCGCCTATCTCTCCCTGCAGGAGGTACCGGTGGTGCTTGCGGGTGTTGTGGATGATTCAGCCAGGCGCAAAAGTTTTTTCGGCCATGCGATATTACCTGTTTGTGGGATTACCGGGCTCTCCTATGACCGGGTGCTGATCACGGATCTTGAAAACCGGGATCGGCTGCCGGCCATTCTGGCGCGGCAGGGAGTGGCAAGATCACGGATTATGGTGCCATAGCAAGTTTAAATTATCACAAGCGGAAAAAGTATCAGTGGGGTTCCTGCATAAAGGGATTGACCGAAAATTGATTTTTCCCGATAAAACATTCACCTTTCTACCGGACAATATAAAGAACTACGGCGCCTTTTTGTCGTGGTTTATACGGGATTCTATTAGAAATAACAAGCTTT
>JBMORB010000431.1:0-6087 GCA_049320925.1 Thermodesulfobacteriota bacterium
TACAGCCCATCAGTAACAGCGGATCCATAACAACACGTTGGTAGGGACCGCGAGGGGCGTCCGGTTTTGGCTCTTACCACATCTTTCAAGAACGAGATTTCTGCGGGTGGCCCGTTCCCCTTGCGCCCCCTCACCGTAGACGTTATATGAACGCGATCGTTGGCCGGATAAATTTTCTTGACATGATATTGCGGTGTGGATAATCATAGCTATAATAATCCACATTTTGGAGGTTTTATATGAGAACAATTCAGATGACCCTTGATGACGATCTTGTCAGAACAGTCGACCGTATTTCGAAACGACTTCACACAAACCGTTCTGCTTTCACACGAGAGGCGCTTCGTGATGCGATATCCCGTTATAGTCTCGAGCAACTCGAGCGCAAACACCGTGAGGGCTATAAACAGTTTCCAACCGGTGCTGACGAATTTTCGGTTTGGGAACAAGAGCAAGCTTGGGGGGACGAGTGAAACACGGTGAAATACGATGGTATAAATTTGGTAAGCCGGATAAAAAAAGACCGGTTCTCATCCTTACGCGCAGCTCTGTTCTGGAATATCTTGGTGAAGTAACAGTCGCCCCTATTACGAGTACGGTCCGGAATATACCATCTGAAGTGCCTCTTTCGAAGGCCGATGGTATGCCCCGGGATTGCGCAGTAAACTGTGATCATTTGCAGACTGTTTCGAAAGGGAAAATAGGGTCACTGATCATATCCCTGCCTCCGTTAAAAATGATTGATGTCGGTCATGCAATTCGCTTTGCGCTTGATATTTAGCATATACCGGCCAACCAAGCCGCCCAACGGACAGCCAGGGCGGGCGCGTTTTTTAACTACCGGGGGGATAGATCAGCATACAATTTTAAGGCAGTCAGTGGAAGCCCTGGCTGCCCCTGGTTTCCGGCGTTAGCGGACTTCGGCTTCCCACCCGGGATAGACATGCACCGGCAACGTCCGGGAACTTCGAAGCGTCATCCAATACGCGCTGGTGCTCTGCCCGGGCGGGCTCATCGAAATAGATCATCTGCCCCGGGCCATTGCCTGCCCGTCACCGGTGAAAAGTCCAGCAGCCGTTCAGAATAATGTCCCCATCCAGACCAGCGAGCGCAAAGACCTGCTCAACGCCCTGGAGAAGACCGGCGGGAACCAGGCCAGGGCCGCCCGCCTGCCGGGCGTCAGCCGGGTCACGATGTGAAAAAGGATGAAAAATAGACGGCATCACCGTCTGACCATCGGAACAATGCGCTCGATATCCGGCTTACCGGTTGACAATCACCACCCGGGGGACTGATAATCATGCCGTTGCACAAGGTATAAAAACGCAAAACCTGCAAACAAACGCCTGGCCCATGGACACTTGTCAGGCACCACACGAGGCTATCGTTGAACCCGACACTGCTTTTATGGGGATTGATATTCAGTTCCATCGGCCTGGGTATATTCATCCATGGCAAAAAACGACAATCCATTGTCCAGATTCTCTGCGGCCTGGCCCTCATGGTGTATCCTTACTTTATCCCCAATACCATCGCTCTTGTAGCCATCGGCCTTGCGCTGATTGCCGCTTCATGGTTTATTAGCGCCTGAACGTCCACCATCACGCGTATTATGGAATTAAAGGGCCTGAAATGGGAACAACGCTCACCCCCATCACTCCGGATGACCGGCGGTCCATTATGGATATTTTCAACTTCTATGTTGAAAAGAGTTTCGCGGCCTATCCGGAGCAGAAACTGCCGTATGAATTTTTCGATACCCTGCTGGGCATGTGCCGGGATTATCCGAACGCCGCCGTCCGGGACCCGTCCGCCGGGGTGGCCGGGTTCGGCCTGCTCCGGCCCTGGCACCCGATGCCGGCCTTTGCCAGGGCCGCTGAAATCACGTACTTTATAAAGCCGGGCTTTACCGGCCGCGGCATCGGCGGAACGCTTCTGAAATACCTTGAAGACGGGGGACGGCAAAAAGGCATCGCCGTTCTGCTGGCCGGCATCTCTTCCCTCAATGAAGGCAGCATCCGGTTCCACCTGAAAAACGGGTTCGTCGAATGCGGCCGGTTCAGGAACGTCGGCCAGAAGCAGGGGCAAATATTTGACGTGGTCTACTGCCAGAAGACACTCTGACCGGCCGTCGAAATCCGAAAAACAGCTCCGGACACCGGCCGGTGGGGATCAAAACCAGAAAACAAGGGAGGTCACAATGAAAAAGTTCACGCTGATCATGACGGTCGCGCTTATCGGCATGATTTACGGCGGAATGACGTACGCCGGGGAGTTCACGCTGAAAAGCGACGCGCTCAAAGGGCAATTGACCCAGGACCAGGTGTATTCCGGGTTCGGGTGCAGCGGAAAAAACATTTCCCCTGCCCTGTCCTGGACCGACGCGCCCGCGGGCACGAAAAGCTTTGCCGTCACCATGTATGACCCTGACGCGCCCACGGGAAGCGGGTGGTGGCACTGGATCATCTTCAACATTCCGGCCGACGTCCGCGCCCTTCCCTCCGACGCCGGCAACCCGGGGAAAAAGCTGGCGCCGGCCGGCAGCGTCCAGAGCCTGACCGACTTCGGCGCGCCGGGGTTCGGCGGCGCCTGCCCACCGCCGGGAGACAAACCTCACCGGTACATTTTCACGGTCCACGCGCTGAACGTGGAGAAACTGGACCTGGACGCAAAGACGCCGCCGGCCATGGCGGGGTTCACGCTGAATCAGCACACCATTGCAAAGGCCTCCCTCATGGCCTACTATGGGCGATAAGTTCCGGGGAAAAGGAGGAAGCGCCAATGATTGCGTGCTGTGGCCTGAACTGTTCCGCGTGTGACGCGTACCTGGCAACCCGTGGGAATGATGACACGAAACGCCGGGAAACCGCGCAAAAGTGGTCGAAGCTTTACCGGACCGGGATCGCTCCCGGCCAGATCAACTGCAGCGGGTGCAAATCGGACGGCCCCCGTTTCTTTCACTGCACCGTGTGCGAGATCCGGACCTGCTGCCTGTCAAGGGGCCTGGACCATTGCGCGGCCTGCAAAGACTATATCTGTGACACCCTGGCCGGATTCATCAGGCTGGCCCTGGAGGCGGGCATGGCCCTTGAGCGCCTGCGGCCGACCCCTTGAAAAAGGCGGCCCCTGACCCGTATGGCATGGCGGGATTCGCCCTGGCGGCGGCGTTCGCGATTATCCAGAAATGGACGCTGCCGGAATTCTGCTGGAGCACGTGGCTGGCCGGTCTTTTCTTTGCGTGGGCCTGCGTGGCCGGGGCCGGCCTGCGGATCATTGTAACGGCCCGGTCGGAGAAAACCCGTTATGAAGCACGGCTGCTCTTTCTCCGGCGAGTGCCGCCAGCGCTGTTTCTCCCTGCCATGATCGCGGTCGCGGCGGCCGCGGGCCTGATCGCCTTCCGCCTGTATGCTTTTCTGTTCGGCTTTTACGGTCTGTTTCTCTCGGTTTTCGCGGAAATGGAGCCGGCCCGGCTGTTCGGCAGAAATGGTTTTATCAATTCGGATTTCTTCACGCCCGTGGCCTGGCTGGCCGACCGTTACTGGCCCATGGCCCTGGGCCTGCTGGTGGCCGACTGGAAAACGATCTTCGGGCCCCGGCCGTGGAAACGTCTTCTGCTCCCCCTTGAAGCGGAAATCCTGCGCATGCACGTGCTGGTCCTGGCCCTGCCTTTCTTTTCGCTGCTCGCGTGGGCGGTTTTCAAAACAGCCTACCAGCCCGTGACCATCGTCCTGCTCATGGGGTTAATCTGTCTTTTGCCGAGACCGGAACACAACGATACAAAACAGACCGAAAGGATAACGTCATGACTTCTTATCTCAGCCTGGCGGGAATGGCCCTGTTCGGCGTGCTGGTGGGCATCGGCGCCGCCTTTTCAGGCCTGGGCGGCGGGTTTCTGATGGTGCCGTTTCTGCTCTTCCTGGGGTATGCGGCCCAGAAGGCGGTGGGCACCTCGTTTCTGGCCATCCTGGTGATCTCCGTCTCCGCGCTGTTTGCGCACAACAAGCTGGCCAACGTGGACTACCGGGCCGGCCTGCTGCTGGGCATCGGCGGCATTATCGGCGCCCAGGTGGGGGCGCGGCTGGTGGAACATGTTTCCACCGACGTGTTCCGGAAAATCTTTGCCGTGATCCTGGCGGGGCTGGCCGTCTATATGTTCCTGAAGAAATAGCTCGCTGTAAACCCTTGGCAAGTGCCGCCTCCGGCCCATGGAACCTTGCAAAAAAGCGCTTCATGGGCTATTCTGTAAACATTCAGAAATCAGCAGATGCGGCCCGATGACGGAAAACGACTACAACCTCACTGATTCCATTTTCATCCGCACCCTTCTGCGGCTGGGCAGCCCGTCGGTGCTGGCGCCGGAAGAGCGGCGCAAGCGGGTGTCGGCCGTTTTTGTGCTGCTGGTGAGTGTGCTGGTCACATCGACCTTCTCCGTTTACCATCTTTTCTCGGGCCACTACCAGGTGGTTATCCTGGACGGTCTGGGTTTCACCGTGGCCCTGTTTGGCCTGTATTATCTTCGCAGGCATGAAAATGGCGACTATGTTTACCGGGGGATCGGCTTCGGGTTCGTCATACTGTGCAGCACCACGACCATTATCGGCCGGAGCGAAATATCCTACTTTTTCTGGTCGTTCTTGCTGCCGGCCGTTATCTTCTCGGTTCTGGGCGACCGAAAAGGCATGATTGCGAGCCTGTTTTTTTTCTGCCTGAGCCTGGTCCTGATGACGGTGCCTGAAACCGTCCTGCCTTCGCCGCCCTATTCCACCTTTATAGTGGCCCGCTACAGCGTCATCTACGTGGCGCTTACCTTCACCGTTTACTACTACGAAGCCTCCCAGCAGATGCTGATTCGTTACATTCAGCGGGAAAAGGACCGGTTTGAAAACGCCTCCAAGCGCGACCCGCTTACCGGCCTGTCCAACCGCCGGGACATCCTTGAAAGAATGGAGACCGAATACCAGCGCCAGGCCCGCTCAGGCAGGCCTTTTGCCCTGATCCTTGGCGACATCGACAACTTCAAAAACTTAAACGACACCTGCGGCCACGACTGCGGCGATTCTGTGCTCAGCCGGGTGGCCAGACTGATCAAAAACCAGGTCCGGGGCATAGACTGCCCTTCCCGGTGGGGCGGCGAGGAGTTTCTCATCATGCTGGTGGAAACCGACCGGGACGGCGCCTTCACCGTTGCCGAGCGCATCCGCAAAAAGATCCAGGACACGGACTTTACGTTCAAAGGGAAACCGCTGCCCGTTACCATGACCTTCGGACTGAGCGTATTTCACGGTACCGGTGACGATGCAGAAGCCTGCATCAGGCGGGCCGACCAGGCCCTTTACGAAGGCAAGCGTCAGGGGAAAAACCGGGTGGTGGCGGCGGACTGACCCGCAAAAGCCGCACTCCGGGAATTACTGCGCGTCACAAGCAGACATTACGAAGGGGAATCTGACACAAGCCGACGGACAGATCATACGCGGGAAATACGGTGTGAGACATCCAGCAGGACCGGCGTTTCAAGGCCGTTCTTCCTGGCCATGGCCAGAACCCGGGCCAGGCGGTCTTCGGCCACGCGGCCCCGGCAGGTGTGATCCGGCACCCGGGTGAGAATGTCCCCCAGAAAAGACGTCAGGGCCGCCCGGTCCACCGGCTGCCCGGCGGCACGCTCCAGAACCGTCAGGATATCGGCGGCCACGGCCCGGGCAATCTCGCGGTGGTGTTTCCACAGGTCGCCGGTCGTGCCGCCTGTCACAAGGCCGGCGATGTTGATGGTCAGCACGTAAAGATTTTTCTTGATCAGCTCAATATTCAGCGCCGTCGCGTCGGACAGCACGTCACAGTCGATGCCCACGGCATTCAGCGCGTTTTTCACAAGCCCGGCACGGGGGCCATGCACCTTCGTGGCCTGAAAAACATGCACCCCCCGGCCCTTTTTCTTTTCAAACCACACGGCCATGGCCGTGGGATTACCGATGCCGGCCCCTTGCCACACGCCGGGCAGCAGTTCGTTCTGCAGCAGGCCCAGCCGGTCGCGCCATGGTGCAGGCACCTGCTCCAGGGTGAGGGAGATCACGTTTTCCGGAACGGCCAGCA
>JBMORB010000432.1:0-6077 GCA_049320925.1 Thermodesulfobacteriota bacterium
AAAAAACGGGGGCCGGTTGTAGGTCAACCGGCCCCCGACGGATAACACGAACGGTAATTGTAGGCCCTATTTAAAGATGCCGAAGATGGCCTTGGAGATGCTCTTGGCGTCCGCGCGCTGCTCAAGGAAAGTCTCCAGTTCGCCCGGGTCCAGATGAACGGCGCCGCATCCCTCGTTGACGCAGATGTCCACCACCACGTTGCCCTTGTGAATCTCCACCAGGCTCGGGGTGCCGCAGCGGAAGCAGTGCCCCTTGTGCTCGTCCCGGTATTTGCGGTCGTTTTCCCTGGCGGCTTTTTCCCGAAGGGCCTTGATCTGTTCCTGTTCCTTTTTCTTGAAATAAACCTCTTCCCCGTCTATCTGAACCACCAGATTCTTGTCGGCCATTTTATACCTCCTTGTTGAAAGAACTTTGTATTGTGATGAATGCCTTCTTCAACGAAAAGCCTTTATATCGTTAAAAGTCGGTGGTGTAAAGCCCAAACAGGAGCCCGGCAACAGCGGTGCGCCGCGTTGCGTGACGCTTCAGGGGTGCTTTGAGAATACCGAGGTGTTTCAGGTGGCGGTTTCCAGCTTTTTGATACGGTGGGCCGACTCGGTATCGATTTCCACAAACCTGAAGCCTGCCCGGTAGTAGGTTTTATTGAAGAATGTCTTGTAGATGCTGCACCACACCACCGAAGCACGGATGTTGAGGGGCTTGGGCGCTCCGGGAACGGAGAGGTTGATTTTGTAAAGGGAGCCGGCTTTCAGCAGGCGGGTTACCATCAGTTGCGCGCCGGTGCAGCTCAGGTTCACCAGGGAGACCTGGCTGGGCGATTTGGTTAAAAATTTCAGCAGGCCGGGCTTGTGCATCCGAATGCCCGCGTTTTTAACCATGAATCGTTTGCTTTTACGCTGTCCCACCGGTTGTTTTTTGGCCCCAGCCTTTCTGGCTGTGCCGGTTATGGCATAGTCATGCATAGGAATACTTGCTCCTTGGTTCAAAAATACCGGACATTGAGTCCGCATCATTCATGAAATGTTCGGGTCAGGGGAAGGCTCAGACTCAACAGCCCGGTCGCGCTTACAGGTATACTTTTCTGATTTACACAGGATGGAATATGATAGTCAGATTTTTTCGGTTTAATCAACAAAAAAAATCAGGCCGTCTCAATGACGGCCGACACCGGCACACGGGCTTTCGGGTTGCATGGGCCGGGGGTCCGGTGATATAAGGGTGACTGGTGTTTTCCTTATGGGCGCGGTGCGCGGAAGGCGACAGGCATCATGCGGGCGGTGACGGGGGTCATTCTGGCGGGCGGCGAAAGCCGGCGGTTCGGGGGCGGCAACAAGGCCTTTCGCAGAATCGGCGGGGTCATGATGATCGACCGGGTCTACGACACGCTCAGGGGCGTGTGCGAGGGCATGGTGATCGTGACCAACACGCCCCTGGACTATCTGCGATGGGACGCGGTACTGGCAACGGACTGGTTTGATTTCCGAAGCTCGCTGGTGGGTATTCACGCCGGCCTGATGAGCGCGGGCAGCGAGTACGCATTTGTCGCCGCCTGTGATATCCCTTTTTTGAAAAAAGAGGTGGTCGAGACCATTCTGGACGGCATTGAAGATCATATCGACGTGGTGGTTCCGGAAACAGGCGCGGGCATGGAGCCCCTTTGCGCGGTTTATTCAAGACGGTGTCTGGATGTGATCGAGCGCCATCTGGCCAGAGGAGATCTGGTGATCAAGACCATCTATAACAAGCTGCGGGTGCGGACGATTTCGGAAAAGCGGCTGCGGGCCGCCGATCCGGAGCTGGTTTCCTTCTGGAACATCAATAACCGGGAGGCCCTTGAAAAGGCCGAGACAGCGGTCAGGGTCGGAGAAACATAACGACTGGAGAGCATAATGGATCTGGCAGCACTGGTGAACAGGGTAAAACGGCACCCGAATTTTTCAAAGGCCGGCATGATTCTGTGTCACAACGGCGTGGTGCGTGAGACGGCCGCCGACGGCAAAACCCGGGTCTCAGGGCTCACGGCCACGGTGGACCATGAAAAGCTGGCCCGGGTAATCGACAAACACCGGCGCATGCCCGGCATCATCGAGGTGGCCGTGGAGATCGCCGAAGGCCGGCGCCTGGCCGTGGGCGACGATATCATGCTGATGGTGGTGGCCGGCGACGTGCGGGGCCACGTGTTTGACGCCATGCGTTCCCTGCTGGATGAGGTAAAATCAACCGTTGTGACCAAGGCGGAGGAACGGGCATAGCTGTCTGTTGTGTCCGTTAAAAAGGAGATCTGCCGATGAAAGAGTTTACCCACATTGATGCCAACGGAAACGTGCGAATGGTGGATGTGTCCGACAAGAAGGATACTCACAGAAAGGCTCTGGCCAGAGGGCTTGTGCGTATGAAGGCCGAGACCCTGGAGATGGTCCTGGGCGGCGGCGTCAAAAAAGGCAATGTACTGGAGACCGCCCGGATCGCGGGCGTGATGGCGGCAAAAAAAACCCGGGACCTGGTTCCCATGTGCCACCCGATCAACATCACCCACGCGGCGGTTGATTTTACACCGGACGCGGCGGGTAATTCCATTGAAATCACCGCCGAGGTGCGCACCTTCGGTAAGACAGGGGTCGAGATAGAGGCCGTTACCGCGGTGGCCGTCGCGGCGGTCACCGTTTACGACATGTGCAAATCCTATGACCGGGGAATGGTGATCTCCGATATCCGGCTGGTGGAAAAGCTGGGCGGCAAGAGCGGCCATTACAAGGGGAAATAACCGTTTCCCGCAAACAGGTTAATGAGGAGCAGGGGTTATGTTCGGCATCGGCATGCCAGAGTTTATTCTGATCCTGGTGGTGGCCCTGATCGTCATCGGGCCCAAGAAACTGCCCGACCTGGCCCGTTCCCTGGGAAAGGCCATGGGAGAGTTCAAAAAAGCGGCCCGGGAGTTCAAAGACACCATGAATGTCAACGAGGACGTCAGGGAACTCAGGGAGATCAAAAAATCCGTGTCCGATGCGTGGAAGGACGCCACAAAGGAAGGCCCCGCTGCTGACGTTGCCCCGGCCGGTGCGGCGGCGCCACCGGATCAGGCGGCTGCGACCGAGGCCGAGGCCGCAGCGGCCCCCGGACCGGCAACGGAACCGGCCGCGCAGGAAAAAGGCAAAGAGAGCGACCATGAGTGACGAAGACGGACAGATTCCTCTGACCGAGCACCTGGATGAGCTTCGAAAACGGCTGATCCGCTGTTTTATCGCCATCGGCGCAGGCTTCGGTATCGCGTACGCCTTCAAGGAAAAACTGTTTGAAATCCTGATCCGCCCCCTTGTCGCCGTGATGGGGGATAACAGCCGGATGATTTTCACCGGCCTGCCCGAGGCCTTTTTCACCTACCTCAAGGTTTCGCTGCTGGCCGGCGTTATTCTGGCCCTGCCGGTGATTTTCTACGAGTTCTGGATGTTTGTGGCGCCCGGCCTGTACCGGACCGAGCGCCGGGTGGTGATTCCGGTGGTGCTGATCTCTCTGGTGTTCTTTGCCATGGGCGCCCTGTTCGGCTACTTTTTCGTGTTTCCCTTCGGGTTCAGGTTCTTCCTCGGGTTTGCCACGGACCACATCGAAGCCATGCCTTCCATGCGGGAGTATTTGGGGTTTGCCGCCAAGATGCTGCTGGCCTTTGGCCTTTCTTTTGAACTTCCCCTGGTGATCACCTGCTTTGCCCGGTTTGGCTTTGTAAATGTTGATTTTTTAAAGAAAAACCGGAAATACGCCGTGCTGGTCTTCTTTGTCGTGGCTGCTATTCTCACTCCGCCGGACGTGGTGAGCCAGATCATGCTGGCCGTGCCCCTGATGGTGCTTTATGAGCTGAGCATTCTCGGGGCCCGGGTTTTTGGAAAAAAGACCGTAGCCGCCGAGAGCAGCGACAGCCCGAAGAAAAAGGAGCCGGCATAAAACCGGCCTTTGTATTTGACAAAAGATACCGTCTTTTGATATAGGTATCCCTTCTGAAAATGACAGGAAAATCCTTAATATAAATCAGGAAAGGAGCAAGACCCATGAGAAAAGAGATCAAGGTGTTTGCGGTAGCGGCAGTGGCAGTGGTGTTTGCGGTGGGTGTGGCCCTGGCCGGCACCAAGGTGGATGACATCATCAAGATGGAAAACACCAAGGCCTATGCCAAACACACCAAGGGCATTGTCATGTTCTCCCACAAGAAGCACAATGAAGAGTACAAGATTGATTGTGGCGAATGCCATCATGATGACAAAGGCGTTGCCCTGAAGCTCAAGCTCGGCGACGATGTGAAGAGCTGCTTTGAGTGTCACACCAAGACCGGCATGCCCGACCGAAAAGCCATGGCCGCACTGAAAGGCGCGGAGAAAAAGAAGGAAGAACTCAAGTATCACTACACCGCCATTCATGACAACTGTGAAGGCTGCCATGAGAAATACAACAAGGAAAAGGCCGGCGGCGATGCGGCAAAGGCCAAAAAAGGCCCGGCCCCTGTTTCCTGCACCCAGTGCCATCCCAAGACCGCGGGGGCCAAGTAGGAGCATTTTTTTAGTACCGTAACGGTTCATACGGCGCAAAGCAGGGGAAAGAGTGATCTTTTCCCTGCTTTTTTATTTTTGAAGCCGGCGTTTTCGCGCCATTCACCGGCGCGCTTTTCCGTCCATGGAGGGGACCGTGAAAGATTACTTCAGGTTTGCGGAAAGAAACACCACGGCGGCTGTTGAGATCCGGGCCGGCATCACCACCTTTCTGATGATGGCCTACATCATCGTGGTCAACCCCGGCATTCTGTCCAAGTCAGGCATGCCCTTTTCCGGCGTGCTGTTTGCCACGGTGCTGGTGTGCGCGGTCAGCTCCATCGCCATGGGACTTTATGCCAACCTGCCTTATGCCCTGGCCCCGGGCATGGGCATCAACGCTTTTTTCACCTTTACCCTGGTCATGGGCATGGGCATCCCCTGGCAGGCGGCTCTGGGCGCGGTGTTCGTGTCCGGTGTCATTTTTATCGTGCTTTCCCTGACCGGCGCGCGGACCACCATCGTCAAGGCCATTCCACCGTCCCTGCGCCTGGGCCTGGCCGCCGGCATCGGCCTGTTTCTGGCCCTTATCGGGTTGCAGAGCGTGGGGTTTATCGTGGCCAGCCCGGCCACGCTGATCACCTTCGGTCCCATGACCGCCGTTACCGTGCTGTTTGTGATCGGGCTGGTGGTCACCTCGGCCCTGATGCTGAAAAAAGTGCCGGGCGCACTGATCATCGGCATCATCCTCACCTCCCTGCTGGCTCTGATCGTCTCTCAGATGGGGGCCTGCGCTGGCTGGCTCAAAGCACCGATCGTTACCCCGCCGGACAAAATTTTTGCTCTGCCCAGCATGGATGTTTTCTTTAAACTTGATATTGTCGGCGCCCTGACCGTGGGCATGATCATGCCGGTCTTTTCACTGCTCTTCGTGGATTTGTTTGACTCCATTGCCTCGTTTGTGGGTATTTCCCAGGTGGCCGGCCTGGTGGAAAAAGACGGAACGCCCCTGGAAATGGGCAAGGCCCTGCTGGTGGACGCGGGTTCCACCACCCTGTCCGGTCTTTTTGGCTCTTCTTCTGGTACGGTCTACGTGGAGTCTGCCGCCGGCATAGAAGAGGGGGGGCGCACCGGCCTTACCGCTATCGTGGCCGGCCTGCTGTTTCTGCCCTTCATGTTTCTTTCGCCCCTGCTCTCATTTGTCCCTGAAGTGGCCACCGCGCCGGTGCTGGTGCTGGTGGGGGTCTTTATGGCCCAGCCCCTGGTGCAGATCAACTGGAAAGACCTGGAGGAGGCCATTCCCGCGTTTCTGGCGGTGATCCTGATTCCCCTGACCTACAGCATCACCCAGGGGGTGGTGTGGAGTTTTCTGATCTATACCCTGATCAAGCTGATCCTGGGCAAGGGCAGAGAAGTCCATTGGATGCTTTACATCATCGACGCCTTTGCCGTGCTGTCCCTGTGCCAGCCCCTGCTGTAATTTTTATCCGGATCGAAATCCGGATCGGGATCGGGATCGGGATCGAATCAAGTTGTGCCTTTGTTGTCGGAAATACTTGAGA
>JBMORB010000433.1:0-6052 GCA_049320925.1 Thermodesulfobacteriota bacterium
ACGGGTGGCCGGCATGGCCCGCGCCGAGGGAATCACCACCGTAGCCTATTTCATCGTGGGATTTCCCGGTGAAACACTTGAGCAGGTTAAAAACTCCATGCGATTCGGCCTTCGAATGGGAGTAGATTATCTGGTGCCGTTCATTTTTAACCCGCTTCCCGGATCAGAACTGTGGCGAACATGCGTGGACATGGGATATATTTCGGAAACTCTCCATTATGAAAAGACGAATAACTATATTGTACCCGGAACCCTGATCGGCGTCGAATCCGGCGACAGAGATGAAGACGGTGTGGATTCAATCAACTATGTTCAGGGCATGGCCTATCTTCGGAACCTAGCCCGGCTGCCCTTCCGTAATCCGCGGGAATTTTTTGCCAAATACAGCCGTAAAATGCTCACCACGCCCTGGTTTCTGATCGATTTCCTTCGCGTACTCTGGAGCACCCGGACCATACTGGCCAAGGGGATGAAACTGCCCGGTCTTTCAAAAAAAAGGAGCGTTTAAATGGCGGTCACATCGCATCCTCCCCGGCCGATCCGCCGTGTCATGCTGATCTTCCCGCCCATGTATGACGTCAAGCTCATCGACACCATGGTGGTGCCGCCCATGGGCATCGCCTGCCTGGGGGCTTATATTCGGGACATGGCGGACGTGACACTGCTGGACTGTGTGGCCGAAGGGTACCGGCAGGCCACGCCGGTCAACCGGGAGATGGAACTGGTGGGCCTTTCTACCGAGGAGATCATTGCCCGGATTCGCGCCTGGGCGCCGGACATGGTGGGCATCTCCTGTATCTTTTCCGGCCAGATCGTGTGCGTGGAGGAGATCAGCCGCCGCATTCGTCGGGAGATCGACGCCGGCATGGTGATTGTCACCGGCGGCACCCACCCTTCCTTTCTTCCGGAAAAAACGCTTCGGGAAACCGAGGTGGACTACATTGTCCTGGGTGAGGGTGAACTGGGCTTAAAACAGCTCATCCAGGCTCACAACGGCAATGGCCGTATCGAGGAAATCGACGGCATCGCCTTCCGGACCGCCGGCGGGATTCAGGTCAATCCCCGCGTCACCTGGATCGAGGACCTGGACGCCCTGCCCCTGCCGGCCCGGGACCTTCTGCCCATGGAGACCTATTTCACGGCACGGCTGCCCATGGGGTTTCACTGGCGCAAAAGCCGCAACCTTCCCATCGTGTCCAGCCGGGGATGCCCGTTCAAGTGCCCGTTCTGTTCCTCCCACAGGCACTGGGGCGGCCGGTTCCGCAAGCGCTCGGCGGAAAACGTGCTGGCGGAAATCGAACACCTGAAAAGCCGGTACGACGTGCGGGAATTAAAATGGCAGGACGATAATCTCACCGCCGACCGGGAGCGGGCAAAAGCGATTTTCCGGGGGATGATCGACCGGGGGCTTGTCATGCCCTGGAACACGCCCAACGGCATCGCCCTGTGGACCCTGGACGAGGAGATGCTGGGCCTGATGAAAAAAAGCGGATGCTACGAAATCACGCTGGCCGTGGAGTCGGGCGATCCGGTGTCTTTTGAGACCTATGTACGCAAGCCTTTTACCCTGGAAAAAGCGAAACAGGTCGCCCGGCTGGCCAGAAAGATGGGTATCACCACCGTGGCTTATTTTATTCTGGGCTTTCCCGGCGAGACCATCGAACAGGTAAAAAACTCCATGCGATACGCCCTTGAGATGGGCGTGGACTATCTTTCGCCTTTTGTCTACACCCCCCTGCCCGGCTCCGAGCTGTGGCGACAATGCGTGGACATGGGGCTGGTGACGGACAACTACTCTTACAAAGACGCCAATAATTTTTTCAAGCCCGACACCGGCACCCGGCTTTTTGACATCGACGAGGTTTATCGCGTTCAGGGACGGGCCTACCTGACCAACCTGGCCAAACTGCCGTTTCGCAACCCTTCGGAATTCGCGGCCTGGTATGGCCGCCGCCTTCTTTTCCGGCCGGTTTTCCTGCGGGATTTTTTCAAAAACCTCTGGGAATTCCGGTTGCAGGTCTTCGGCGGCACCCGGGTGCGAGACGCCGCCGGCCGGAGGAACACGTAGATGACATCGCCCGTGCTTCGTCCCGTGAAACGGGTTCTGCTGATCTTCCCTCCCATGCACGACATTCGCCATGTGGACACCATGATCTGCCCGCCCATGGGGATCGCCTGCCTGGCCGCCTACATCCGCGACATGGTCGACGTGCGGCTGCTGGATTGTCTGGCAGAGGACGGCGCCCAACGGGTGACGGTCAGTGAAAAAATCGAGCGGGTGGGCCTGCCCTATGATGAGATTATCACCCGCATTCGCGCCTTCGCGCCGGACATGGTGGGTCTCTCCTGTGTTTTTTCCAGCCAGTTCGCCTGTGTGCGGGAGATCGCTTGCCGGATCAAACGGGAGATCAATCCGGACACGATCATCGTGACCGGCGGCACCCACCCTTCTTTTCTTCCCGAGCTGACCCTGCAAGACCCGGCCATCGATTATGTGGTGATGGGGGAAGGTGAACTGACCCTCAAAGCCCTGATTGAGGCCCACAACCGGGGCCGGGGCATCGAGGCCATCGACGGCCTGGCGTTCCGGACCCAGGACGGTATTCGGGCAAACCCCCGAACGCGGTGGATCGACGATCTGGACACGCTGCCGTGGCCGGCCCGGGATCTTCTGCCCATGGAAAATTATTTCGCGGCCAAGGTACCCATGGCCCTGCACTGGCGAAAGGTCAGAAACACGCCCATCATCTCCAGCCGGGGATGTCCTTTCAAATGTCCTTTTTGCTCTTCCCACCTGCACTGGGGCGGCCGGTTCCGCAAGCGTTCCGCCCAAAACGTGCTGGCTGAAATCGAACACCTGAAAAGCCGGTACAATGTGCAGGAATTAAAGTGGCAGGACGACAATCTGACCGCCGACAGAAACCGGGCAAAAGCGATTTTCCGGGGGATGGTCGACCGGGGGCTTGCCATGCCCTGGAACACGCCCAACGGCATCGCCCTGTGGACCCTGGACGACGAAATGGTGGCCCTGATGAAAAAAAGCGGGTGCTTTGAGATGACCCTGGCCATTGAGTCCGGAGACCCGGCATCATTCGCGGAGTACGTGAAAAAGCCCTTTACCCTGGAACAGGCCCGGCAGGTTGCCATAACCGCCCGGCGGCACGGGATCGCCACGGTGGCCTACTTTATCATCGGCTTTCCCGGAGAGCCCCTTGGCCGGATAAAAAACTCCATGCGGTACGCCCTTTCCCTGGGCGTGGACTACCTGGCCCCGTTTATCTTCAACCCGCTTCCCGGCTCGGAATTGTGGCGCCGGTGCCTGGAGGAAGGGTATATATCCGAAGACTATGCCTATGAAGGGGGCAACAACTATTTTCAATCCGATTTAAAAGGCACCGATTTCACCAGCGCCGACCTGCGCCGGATTCAGAGCCTGACCTATTTTAAAAATCTGCTGCGGCTGCCGCTGCGCAACCCCAAAGAGTTCGTTGCGTGGTACGGCCGTCAGCTTCTTTCCCACCCCGGTTTTCTGCGCACCTTTTTCCTGCATGTCCGGCACACGATCACGCGGCGCTGACCCGGTTATCCGAATGAGCCTTCCGGTCTATTGGTCCCGTTTCCAGTCCGCCGGGTAGCGGTGATACGTGGTTTCTGGCTGGAGCACGTCGCCGAACACGCCGTTGGAGGCTCTGCGGGCGGCGCCCACGGTGAAGGCGGCCATGGCCACGCTTTTCTCAAAAGCTGTCAGCCGGCCCACCATGCGTTCCACGTCTTTGCGGATGTCCTGGATCACGCCGCGCAGTTTCGCGTCCGGCGCCAGCAGTTCCATGTCGTACAGGGCGCTTTTGTAGAACCACATTCGCTTTTCAATCAGCCCTGCCCGTTTTTCCAGCGGCGGAGAGCCGGACCCCTTGAAGGAAAGATACCCGCGCAGGGTGGTATGAATCAGGCGGGCCAGGCCGGGCCCCAGCTCGTAAAATTCTTTCAGGTAGGCGTCGCGCTGAATTTTCTCGGCCTGGTGAAGGGAAAACCGGGGATGAAAGAACCACGGCTGCCTGAAGGCGTGACACTCCTCGTAGGGAATGCCGTCCAGTATTCTTTGCTCTTTCTGAAGCCGCTCATACAGCGGCGTGCCCGGCACCGGCGAAAGGTGGGCGAACTGGCTGAAGGCGGGCCGGGCCGCGATATGATCGTCAATCTCCTCTTTTATGTTTTCCGGCGTGTGGCAGTCCAGCAGGAGGATGGAGGAAAGAATCACGCGGACCCCCCATTGGCCAAGCCCTTCCACCAGGGATTTCATGTCCGCGTCCGCGTTTTTGGCATACGGCTGGAATTTGCTCTCCCGGCCGATCCACAGGGTGTCGACGCCCATTTCGGCGATTTGCTTCGGTTCAAACTGGAGCAGCGCGTCAGCCGATCCGAAGGTGCCGTAGGAGTAAGGCTTCTCATGTTTGACCATCAGGTCCCGAAGCTGGCGCGCCCGACTGACATGGGCAAAGAAATTGTCGTCCCCCACCAGGCCCATGGCAACGGTTTTGTAACGGCGTTCCAGCCGGACCATTTCCCGGAAGACATCCTCGCCCGTATCCAGGAGAATATGGTGTTTTTGTCCGAAAAAATGGGTGGTGGAGCAGAAATCGCACCCCCGGTTGCATCCCAGGGCCGTCACCAGGCACGGCAGATAGCTGTTTATCGGAATGCCCAGCACCTGGATCGTTCGGTTGCCCACATCGGGATGGACAAACGTGAAATCCCGCGAAAATCCCAGCAGCTCGCGCACAAAGCCGATCCCCTCGCCCACGCACACGTGGTCGACCTCGACGGTTCTGGCAAGGTCGGGCAGCATGGCGCAAAACCCCCCGATGATGATCCGGCTTTTCGGGGCGTGTTCCCGGACCGCCTCGGCCATGCGCTTGACCTTGTAAAAATTGGGAATGATGGACCCGATGCCGACATAGTCATACCCCTTTTTTATCTCCGCGATAAACCGGGGCCAGGTGGGAAAATCGAGCACGGTCACGTCGGCCGGCACATTGGCGGCAATCAGGTGAAGGCCGTAGGTGGGATAATGGATGCGGGGGGAATAAATCCCCTGAAAATGGGTGATCTGGTTGTGAAACAGTTCCGGAATCGATTCCTTGCGGCTGTAGATATTGTCGACGGCAAACGGCTTGAAGGCGCCGGTCAGCAGCAGCGTGGGTGTTTTCGACACGTTGTATCGTCCTCTCGGATCACTGGTAAAAAAGGGGCCGGCGTCAGGCAGGTGTGTATGCAGTCCTTCCTGAGGGCCCGCCCATGCCTGGGACGCGCATGGTTTACAAAGGCCTTTTTCGACCGGGTTCAAGGCCGTGCGAAGGGGACAGGCCTCATCGCCCGCCCACTTCTGCGCCGACCGGCAAATCCAGGCTCCGCCGTCCGCGCGAAGGTAATATAGCCGAAAAAAAACCGGAAGGCAAAAAAGGTCTGAATGCCCAGCGCTCCGCCACAAAAACCCTGATCATTCGCATAAGGTTCCGGCCTGTGAATTCCGGATGCTGGATTTTATCGGTCTTCCGATATATAAGAAACTCTGCCTATACAACAACAGCAGGTGCCATGATGCAGCAAAAAAAAACACCCCTCCCGTACACCGGCCGGCAGTGCCTGAGCTTCTTTTTATGGTCTTCGGTTATCGCCGGCCTTCTGCTGGCGCACCTGCCGGCATGCACCGGGCCGGTCTGGGAAATCCGCTACCAGAAGGCCGTGGCAGAAATCGCCCCGTCCATGGAACAGAATTGTGTCGCAACCGCTCATTATCGTGTCTGCGGCGATGCAGACAGCATACCCATCGACGCCCTTGGCACCTTCATGGAGCAGGCCGCCACGTCCTATGACCGGGTGCTGGGAAGGGGCACAACAGCCTCTCTGGATCCCGCCGTGGTCTGGCTCTACACCGACCCGCGCCGTTACCGGCAAGTGGCGGCCGGCCTGGGTTTTCACCGCTCCATCCCCGCTTTCTTTTCCCCGGTGACCCCGGCCGCCATCCATGTGAGATGGGATGGGTCAGACGAGA
>JBMORB010000434.1:0-5994 GCA_049320925.1 Thermodesulfobacteriota bacterium
GGTGTGGATCGGCCAGGTGGACGTGCGGTCCGCCACCGACGGCGAACTGATGAAGGCCGCGGCCGACGCCGGGTGCCGCATGCTCTACCTGGGCGTGGAGACCCTGGACGCGGAATCCCTGGTCAGGACCGGCAAGACCCCGAACATTCACACCAGCGCCCAGGAGGCGCTGATGCAGATCAAGCGTCACCACATGGAAGCGTTTGTCAGCATGATCATCGGGTTTGACCACGACACCGCTGAAACCGGAAGGCGGATCGCCCGGTTCTGCGACGCCATGCGCGTGCCTATTCTGTTCCTCTACATCCTTACCCCCATCCCCGGGTCCCCGCTGTTTGAACGGATGAAAGAAAACGGCACGCCCATGAAAGCGGGCTGGCACCTCTACGACGGCATGCACTCGGTATTTGACACGCCGTCGCTGAAATCCGAAGCGCTGGAAGTTCTGTACCGGTCCGTCCAGGAAAGGGTCTATTCCATGCCCAGCATTCTCCGGCGAACCCTGTTCCCGCCCCATGTGTTTCTGGTGTTTCTCAACCTGTGGGCCCGCAAGAACGTTTTAAGCGGCCTTCACCCGTGGATGGGCAACACCCGGTGGGGCCGCCAGATGGACCTGATGCCGCTGTTCAAGCCCCTGACCAGGCCATGGATCCGCAAGGTCTCCCGACTGTTGAGGTTCACGGAAGGCCGCTTCACCAGTTGAGGTGAATCACGATTGTCCAGAACCAGTTCTAACCATGACGGCACCTCTTTTGTTTATTTATCCAAATCGAAATCTATCGGGACCGGTATCGAAATCGAATTTAACCCGGATATTTCATGAAATTTTTCGACAGCGGCAAACCGGCTCCCAACATATCCGGGTTGAGCCCGGCGATGGTCATGGAACCCATTGACCGGACCCGAAACCTTGTATATCATGGGTCAGCCTTTAACCTTCTGAAAAAGGGAACCGGCCAGATTCATGAAACCTTTTTCCCGACACCTTTTCATGTGCTGCCTGATACTGGCCGCCGCTGCCTGGTGGGCGGAGGCCCGCGCCGGGGAGCAAAAGCCCGTGGCGGCCGGCAGTTTTTACCCGGCCGACCCGGACGAACTGGCCCGGCTGATCACCGGCCTGACAAAACAGGCCCGCCAGACAGCGGTCAAGCAACCGGCAGGCAGGCCTCTGCGGGCGCTGATCATGCCACATGCCGGGTATGTCTATTCGGGGCTTACCGCGGCCCACGCGGGCCTGTCCCTGGAAAACCGCCAATTTAACCGGGTCATCGTGCTGGCGCCGGACCACTGCGCCGGCTTCGGCAGGTGCGCGGTGAGCGGCGCCGAGGCCTGGCGCACGCCTGTCGGGGCCATTCCCGTCGACAGGGCGGCCGTGGCCCGGCTGAAACAGTCCGGCCGGTTTATCGACCAGCCGCCGGTGTCACGGGCCAGGGAACACGCCGTGGAGGTGGTGCTGCCCTTTCTGCAGGCGTGGCTGAAGGATTTCTCCCTGGTGCCGGTGATCACCGGGCCGGTGGCGCCGGACATTCTGGCCGGGAACATCGATTCCCTGCTTGACGACACCACGCTCGTTGTGGCAAGCTCTGATCTTTCCCACTACCTTCCCCAGGCCGCGGCCCGGGAAAAGGACCGGGAAACCATAGACAGGATTTTACACCGCCGGACCGGCGGTCTGGCCAAAGAGCCCGACCGGGCCTGCGGCGCCGTTCCCATCGAGACGGTGCTGCACCTGGCGAAAAAGCACGACTGGCAGCCGGTCCTGCTGCACTATTCCAACAGCGGCGACACGGCAGGACCCAGGGACCGGGTCGTTGGATACGCGGCTGTCGCATTTTACGGAGGCGCGAATATGACCAAGAGAATCACCCAGAAGCAGGGCAAGGCCCTGGTGGCCCTTGCCCGAAAGACCATCTACGACCGGCTGGGCATGGAGGGCGCACCCGACCCGGAAGGCGTCGAAAACGAAAAGGTGTTCCAGACCCCCTGCGGCACCTTTGTCACCCTGACCCTCAACGGCGAACTGCGGGGCTGCATCGGCAGCCTTACGTCGGATGAATCCATCATCGACGGCGTCCGGCGCAACGCCATCAACGCGGCGCTGCACGATCCCCGGTTCCGGCCCCTGACCCAGGAGGAAGCCGGGCGCATGGCCGTTGAGGTCAGCGTGCTTACCGAGCCGCAGCCGCTGGTCTACAAGGATGCCAAGGACCTGATGGCAAAACTTTCTCCCGGCACCGACGGCGTTATCATTAAAAAGGGTCTGGCCAAGGCCACCTTCCTGCCCCAGGTGTGGCACCAGCTTCCTTCTCCCGACGAGTTCCTGTCCCAGCTCTGCCTCAAGGCGGGGCTGCCGGAAAACGCCTGGGAACACGGGGGCCTGGAGGTCTTCACCTACCAGGTTCAAGCGTTTGAGAGCGCCGAATAGAACGCCGGTCACAGGTCTGATTCTGGCCACCGGCGTGTCTTCGGTGGTCACCCAGCTGTTGACCGTCCGCGAGTTCCTGACCCGGTTTGCCGGCAACGAGTGGACCATTGCCGTCGTCTTTTTCTGGTGGCTGGTGATGGGCGGCGCGGGAACGATGGCGGCGCGGCGGTTTGAAGAGCGGCGGCCATCGTCTGCCTCCCCCGCCCTTCTGGGATGGCTCTCTTTTGCCGCCGCGGCCCTGCCGGTGGCCCACCTTCTGGCCATCCGCCTGCTGCCCGACCTTTTTTTCACCTTCGGCAGCCAGGCCGGTTTTTATGGCCTGCTGGCCTTTTCCTTTTTTGCCACGGCCCCCTACTGCCTGCTGATCGGCTTCCTGCTGCCTTACAGCCTGTTCGTGATCCGGGCTCGGGAACCCGGCTATGCCGGCACCCGGGCCTACATGACCGACAACATCGGGGACGTGGCGGGCGGCGCGCTTTTTTCCTTTGTCCTGGTCTTTATGGCCACGCCCATGGCGGCCCTGCTGGTTTCCGGGATTCCGCTGCTGGCCGCGGCCCTGTGGATGACGGTGTCCATCCGGGGCATCCGCCCGGCGCCGCTGGCCGGCGCGGCACTGGTCCTGGCCGTGCTGGTGGCCGGCGTGACCGTCGAACGGACCTCCCTGGCCCGGGGCCAGGGAGAGCTGGCGTTTTACAGGGAATCCCGGTACGGCCGCATCGTGGTCACCCGCCTTGACGGCCAGGTCACCCTGTTTGTGGACGGCCGACCCGTTGCCGGGGGCCATGACCCGCGGGCGGCCGAGGAAATGGCCCACTATCCCCTGGCCCAGATCGACGCGCCCGGCCGCGTGCTGCTGGTTTCGGCCCTGCCCGGCATTCTCGATGAAATCCTCAAACATCGGCCCGGCCATATCGACTACGTGGAGCTGGACCCCGTGGTGGCGGACGCCCTGTTTACCTTCGGCCTGCTCTCCGCCGCCCCCGGCGTGACCGTGCTCAACGAGGACGCCCGGCGGGTGCTGGCCCGGACGGACCGGACCTATGACGCCATTATCGTCTGTTTGCCCGAACCCGGCACGTTCCAGCTCAACCGCTTCTATACCGACTCCTTTTTCCGCCTGGCCCGGCAACGACTCACCGCCGGCGGGGTTCTGGCCTTTGCCATGGAAGGCTTTGACGCCTATGTGTCCGAGGCCGACCGGCAAAAGCTCTCCTCGGTTTACAACACGGCGGCCGGAGTCTTTCCCCACGTGGCCCTGGTGCCGGGCGGCAGGACCTTTTTCCTGTGCGCGAACCGGCCCCTTCATCCCGACATTCCGGAACGCCTTGAGCAAAAAGGGGTTGCCACGGTCCACGTGGCGGGATTTTTTCACGGCACGGTCACGCCGCGGCGCACGGCATACCTGTCTTCGCTGATCGACCCGTCGGCCCCGGTCAACACCGACCTTGCCCCGGCCCTGATGCGGCTGATGTTTGACCGGTGGCTTTCCCTTTTTTCCCAGTCCCCGGTCCCCTTTTACCTGGCGACGGGTCTTCTGCTGGCCTGCTGGCTGGTCCGGGCCTCCCGGGGAGGGTTTGTCCTGTTTGCCAACGGCTTTGTTCACATGGCCGCCGAGATTCTGGCCATTTTTGCCTTCCAGATTTTTTTTGGCTATATTTACTTTCAGATCGGCCTCCTGGTGACGGTTTTTCTGGCCGGGCTTTTGCCCGGGGCCTGGATGGGCCACCGTCTGCAAAAGGGGTCGAAAACCGCCATTCTGGTCTCGGACGGCCTGCTGGCGGCCCTGATCGGCGGGTTTGCCCTGATGCTGCACGGCCGGGGCCAGGCCCTGGGTCCCGGGGCTTATCTGGCCTTCGGGTTCGCGGTCTCATGGATCTGCGGCTTTCAGTTCGCCGCCATTCTGCGGCGGTTCGGCGACACGTCAAAACGGGCCGCCGACGCCTTTTCCGCCGACCTGGTGGGCGCTGCCTTCGGGGCACTGGCCGTGAGCATCGTGCTGATCCCGTGGCTCGGCGTGGCCGGCACGGCGGCGGTCCTGGTCGGCCTGAAGCTGGCCGCCTCGGTGGTGGTGGGAACGCATCATGAAAAAAACAACCCGGCGTGAATTTCTGGCCGCGGGCATCGCGGGCGCGGCTTTTCTGTGTATTCCCGATGCCGCCGGGGCCTTTGACCTGTGGGGCGCGGCCCCCTCCCGGGCCCCGGGGCCGGCCGACATCACGGGCCGCGTGTTTAAAAACAGCGCGCCCAAAACCCCCTGGAAATGGTCAAAAGAAGGCTTTGACTATATCCGCCACCCGGACAGAAGCGCCACCTGCGTCATCTGCCCCCACGAGTGCCGGCTTTCCCCCGGAGACCGGGGCCTGTGCCGGTCCAGGGTCAATATCGACGGCACACTTTATTCGCTGGCCTACGGCAATCCCTGCTCGGTCAACGTGGACCCGGTGGAGAAAAAGCCGCTCTTTCACTTTCTGCCCAGGACCACGGCGTTTTCCATTGCCGCGGCCGGGTGCAACTTCCGGTGCCTCAACTGCCAGAACTGGGAAATCTCCCAGACAACGCCGGAGCAGCTGCGCCATTATGAACTGTTTCCCGACGGCGTGGTTCAGGCCGCGGTCCAGGCCCGGGCCGCCTCCGTTGCCTATACCTATTCGGAGGCCATCACCTTTTTTGAATACATGCACGACACGGCCCGGCTGTCCAAGGCCGAGGGGCTTCGGAACCTGCTGGTCTCCAACGGCTATATCAACGAAGCCCCCCTGCTTTTCCTGTGCGACGTCCTGGACGGGGCCAACATCAACCTCAAGTCCTTTGACGACGGCCTCTACCGCCGGCTCAACGGCGGCAGCCTGGCCCCGGTGCTGGCAACCTTAAAAATCCTGCGCCGGCGCAACGTCCACCTGGAGGTCACCCACCTGGTGGTGCCCGGCTACACGGATGACGAGCCCCTGTTCAAACGCATGTGCGCCTGGATTCTCGATGCCCTGGGGCCGGACCCTCCCCTTCACCTGCTGCGGTTCTTTCCCCAGTACCGGCTCGACCGGCTGGCCCCCACGCCGGTGGACACCCTGACCCGGTTCCGCGACATCGCCCTGGCCGCCGGCATCCGTTATGTTTACGTGGGCAACGTGCCGGACCACGAGGGGGTCCACACCTGGTGCCACCACTGCAAAAAGCTGCTGATCCGGCGGCAGGGGTACGTCATCAGCCTTCCCGGCCTTCAGGACGGTAAATGCGCCTTCTGCGGCACCGCCATTCCCGGCGTGTGGGCGTGAAAAATATCGAATATAAAAATATGAAGTCGCAAAACCCGGGGCGGCCGGGCAGCGCTTGAATGTTTATCCGGATCACCGTCAAAACCGAAAAGCCGCTTTCCCGGTTTCCGTTACCCCGGCCAGTCCTGCCCCGGACTTGATCCCGGGAGCCAAAGGCCAGGCCGCGGGGCTGTACTTGTCAAGGACATAGGTAACACAAACTTCAAAGACATAGGTTACACTTTTAAGGGAAGCCTTGTCATTATCAGTCCCTTATTTTGGTGTTTTTTGACCATCCCCAGAATGACCGGCCCTAAG
>JBMORB010000435.1:0-5975 GCA_049320925.1 Thermodesulfobacteriota bacterium
TGAGCGAGGTGGCGGGTCGCATGGCCGTCCAGGAGGCCGCCAGGTTCCTGGAAATGTCAAAAGGCGGGCTGGGCATCCTGCTGGGCGGCGTGCCCGGCGTGGACCCGGGCAACGTGCTGATCATCGGCGGAGGCGTGGTGGGCATCAACGCCGCCAAGATGGCCTGCGGCCTGGGCGCCAAGGTGACGCTTCTGGACACCGACCTTGGCCGGCTCCGTTACCTGTCCGACGTGATGCCCAAAAACTGTTTCCTGCTGATGTCCAACCCGGCCACCCTCCGGGAGCGCATTCAGGCCGCCGACGTGGTGATCGGCGCCGTGCTGCTGCCCGGGGCCCGGGCCCCCCGGCTGGTGACCCGGGAAATGCTCAAGAGCATGAAAAAAGGCGCGGTGATGGTGGATGTGGCCATCGACCAGGGCGGGTGTTTTGAAACCTCCCGGCCCACCACCCACTCCGACCCGGTGTTCATCGAAGAACAGGTGGTCCACTACTGCGTGGCCAACATGCCGGGGGCCGTGGCCCGGACCTCCACCCAGGCATTGACCAACGCCACCCTGCCCTATGCCCTGGAAATCGCGGACAAGGGATGGAGGCGGGCCATGAAGGACAACCCGGAAATCGCCCTGGGCGCGAACATCATCGACGGCGTCGTTACATACCGGAGTGTGGCCCAGGCCTTTGACTACAGCCATACGCCCGTGGAATCGCTGTTGTAGAACATAAGGCAGGCACAACAACCAAGGCAGGAGGACGCCGTGAATCACGATACCATTCTGGCACAATTGAACCTCTGGGCCGTGCTGCCCAACCTGGAAGAACTGGTCCGGCTGGACGCGACGGCGGCCGACATGGTCCGGGACTGGAACATCTGCATTCAATTCGGCGTTCCGGGAGGGCCGGCCGCCTTTGTCCGGTTCGCGAACGGCGCCTGCGAAACCGGAACGGGAAAGCACCCGGCGCCGGATGTGCGGCTGATGTTCGTGTCGTGCCGGCACATCAACGCCATGTTCGAAAACAAGGGGATCCCCATTCCACTGAAAGGCTTCACGCGGCTTGGGTTTCTTTCCAAGGAGTTTTCGGCCATTACCAAACGGATGGAGTATTTTCTCAAACCCACCGACGCGCTGCTGGAAAACGCGGATTACGCGGCCGTCAACACCCTGCTGACCCTTCACACAGCCGGACGGGCCGTTTCCATCCTGGCCGGGACCGATCCCCAGTCCAGGGCGGTGGCGTCCGGCATGCCCGACGGCGCCCTGATGATGAAGGTGCTGCCCGACGGACCGGCCGTCACCCTGAACGTGGAAAAGGGGAGACTCTCCATGCAGAAAGGTGAAACCCGGCAGCCGGCGGCCACGCTGGTCATGAAAGACATGGCCACCGCCAACCGGCTGCTCAACCAGAAGATCGACCCCTTTACCGCCATCGCGCTGGGTGACGTCAAAATCCGGGGCCTGGTTCCCATGATCGACGCCGTGGACCTGCTCCTGGACAGAATCCCCCACTACCTGAAACCTTGAAGCGAGGAACGCCGATGACAACATCCTATACCTACGAAACTTCCAGACGCCTTTTTGAAAAAGCGGCCAAAGTCATTCCCTGCGGCATTTACGGCCATTTCAGCCCGGCGCCGCTGGTGCCGCCGGAGGATTATCCCTTTTTCGCCCAGAAGGCTTCCGGCGCCCGCTTCACCGACGTGGACGGGAACGAGTTTGTCGATTACATGTGCGCCTACGGCCCCATGGTCCTGGGTTACAACTACGAGCCCGTGGACAGGGCCGCCATGGCCCAGCTGGCAAAGGGCAACTGCCTTTCCTGTCCCGGACCGGTCATGGTTGAGCTGGCGGAAAAACTGGTGGACACCGTGTCCGGCGCGGACTGGGCGTTTTTCGCCAAGAACGGCAACGACGTGACCACCTACGCCCTGATGGTGGCGCGCCATGCCACGGGCCGGAAAAAGATCGTGGCCATCCGGGGCGGGTACCACGGCACGTCGCCCTGGGCACAGACCTTCGGTCACCACGGTGTCATCGAGGAGGACGCGGCCCACGTGATCCGCATTCCCTGGAACGACACGGCCGCGTTCGAGGCGGTGCTGGATCAGTATCCCGGCCAGGTCGCGGGCTTCATGGCCACGCCCTATCACCACCCCGTCTTCACGGACAATGAAATGCCGGCCCAGGGTTACTGGCAGAAAATCGAGGCCCTGTGCCGCAAACACGGCGTGGTGCTGATTGTCGACGATATCCGCTGCGGGTTCCGGCTGGATATCCGGGGCTCCCACGCCTATTTCGGGTTCACGCCCGACCTGGTGTGCTTCTGCAAGGCCATCGGCAACGGGTATCCCATTTCGGCCCTGGTGGGGAATGACGCCATGAAATCGGCGGCGGCCAAGGTGTTTTACACGGGAAGTTACTGGTTTTCCGCGGTACCCATGGCCGCTGCCGTGGCTACTATTAATGAACTTAAACGCACCAACGCCGTGGCCGCCATGCTGGCATACGGTGAAAAGCTCAAGGCCGGGCTGATCGAAACCGCCCGGCGTCACGGCTACAACCTGAAAGTTTCCGGCCATCCGGCCATGCCCTACCTGCGCATCACCGACGATCCTTCCCTGATGCTGCACCAGCGCTGGTGCGGCGAATGCACCAAACGCGGCGCCTTTTTCACCTCGCACCACAACTGGTTCGTGTCGGCGGCCCATACGCAGGAAGACCTCGACCGCACGCTTCAGATCGCGGACGAGGCGTTTACGGCAATCAGCGATAATCATTAACCCAGATAGGAGGAACGCACCGTGGCACTCACACAACAGGAACTGACCCTGCTTTCCGACAAGGCCTACCAGGCCCGGCGGGACGTGGTGGACATCACCGGATGGTCCGGCGGCGCCCATATCGGCGGCGGACTCTCGGTGGTGGATATGCTGATCATTCTCTATTACAAGTACATGAAGGTCGATCCGAAAAACCCCGGATGGGAAGACCGGGACCGGCTGATTCTGAGCAAGGGCCATGCCGGCGTGGCCTATGCCCCGATCCTGGCCCGCAAGGGATACTTTGATTTTGACCTTCTCAAAGAGTTCAACAAGTTCAAATCTCCCTTCGGCATGCACCTGGACGGCAACAAGGTCCGCGGCGTTGACGTGTCCACCGGTTCCCTGGGCCACGGCCTGCCCATTGCCGTGGGCATGGCCCTGGGCGCGCGGCTGCAGAAAAAATCATGGACGACCTACTGCGTCCTGGGCGACGGCGAGTGCAACGAGGGCTCGGTGTGGGAAGCGGCCATGGCGGCATCCCACTTCAAACTGACCAACCTGGTCACCTTTGTGGACAGAAACCGGCTGATGATCGACGGCGCCACGGAAGAGGTCATGGGCCTGGAACCCTTTATCGACAAGTGGAAGGCCTTCGGCTTCATCGTAAAGCAGGTGAACGGCCATGATTTTAACGCCCTGGCCGACGCCATTGAGTATGCCCGGTCGGAAAAGTCCGGGCCGGTGGTGATTATGGCCGACACCGTCAAGGGCAAGGGAATCGATTTTATGGAGAACCAGGTGAAGTGGCACTACGGCGGCCTGGACACCGAGCTGATTGAAAAGGCCCGCAAATCCCTGGACAGGGCATACGGCCGGGCGTAACCCCGTCACCTTTTAAAAAACAGATAAGGAGTCCATCATGGCTGAAGGAATTACCTGGACAGTATATGACGCCGATACCATGACCCAGGCCGACATCTACGGCCAGGTGTTGTGCGACCTCGGAAAGATTCACCCCACCATTGTCGGCCTTTCCGCCGACCTTGCCAAGTCCACGAAAATCGGCCGCTTCCAGACCCAGTTTCCCGACCGCTTTTTCAACGTGGGCATCGCCGAGCAGAACCTCTTCGGCGTCGCCGCCGGGCTTGCCAAGTCCGGGCTGATGCCGTTTGTCTCCACCATGGCGGCCTTTACCGCCATGCGGGCCGCCGAGCAGGTGAGAACCGACATCTGCTACCAGAACCTGAACGTCAAGATCATCGCCACCCACGGCGGGGCATCCTTCGGACAGGCCGGCACCACCCACCACTGCACCGAGGACGTGGCCATCATGCGGTCCTTCGCCAACATGACCGTGATCGTGCCGGCCGACGGCATTGAAACGGCCAACGCGGTCAAGCAGTGCGTGAACTGGCCGGGTCCCGTGTACATCCGTATCGGCCGGGGATTTGAGCCCCGGCATTACAAGGATGAAAACTACGGCTTTCAGATCGGCAAGGCGGTGGAGCTTTCCCAGGGCACCGACATCACCCTGATCTGCTGCGGCATCACCGTGTTTCACGCCATGGAGGCGGCAAAAATTCTCAAGGAGAACGACGGCCTGTCGGTGCGGGTGCTCAACATGCACACCATCAAGCCCCTGGATACCGAGGCCGTTCTCAAAGCGGTCACCGAGACCCGCCGGGTCATCGTGTTTGAGGAGCACAACGTGCTCGGCGGCCTGGGCAGCGCCGTGGCCGAGGTCATCGCGGACAACGGCAAGGGATGCGCCTTCAAGCGGGTGGGTATTCCCGACTGTTACTGCGAGGTGGGCTACCCGGAGGACCTTTACACCCACTACAAACTGGATGCCGACGGTATTCTGGAAACGGTCCGTCAGGTCATGAAAATGGATTTCGAGGAAGACGAAGACTGGGAAGACGAGGTGTAAAATTATGGCAACCGAAAGAGAGTTGATGGCGTCACGCATCTTCCTGCGGGCCGTGCTTCCCGTGATCCGGGTACTGCTGGAGGATGACCCCAGGATCAGAAAACGCTTTGAAAAGGTCAAGGCCAGCGTTCAGTTCGTGGCCCGTGATCCCGCCGGCGACGTGGGGGCCTGCCTGATGTTCGACAACGGCGCCTTTACAGTGATGCAGGGCGTGCTGGAAAATCCGGACATCACCTTTGTGTTCGGCAGCGTGGCCTCCATGAACGCCATGTTCGCCGGCAAGCCGGCCCTTCCCTGGATCAAGGGGCTGTTCAAGGTGGGCCTGCTGATCAAGGTGATGACCCTGCTGCTGGCATTGAAGGTCCTGATGCCCAACTGCCGACCCACGGACCCCCTGAAAAAGCGACTCAAGGTAAAGATGACCTTCTACATGATCACCACGGCCATGTCCCAGTACAACAAGGGCGGGGACCCGGAAATGGTCAAGTGGACGGCCAAACAGCCGGAACGCATCTACCAGGTCACCGTGGACGACCAGATCGCCGCCCACCTGCGGGTGAAAGCCGGCCAGACCAAGGCGGGCCGGGGCCCCTACACCAAGCGGCGGCCGTTTATCCACCTGCGGTTCAACGGCGTGGACGGCGCCCTGCCCGTTATCCTCAACGACGTGGACATGGTCACCGCGGTCCGGGAAGGCCATCTGTCCATTGACGGTTCGCCGGAGTACGGCCGGGACTTCGGCGACTTCATGATGCGAATCCAGGCGCTGATCACGTAAGTCAGGCACTCACGGCAAAACCGGTATCCGCGTCCGTTCCGCAGTACCGGCATGCCGACGGTCGGGATATCGGACAATAGGCAGGAAATGTCGAACGCCAGAGGCTCGGGGGCGAGGCAACTCGGCCCCGAGCCTTATTTTTACCGGCCCTCACTTTAGTTTCTGCTTTTACTCTTAACCGTCGCATGTACCGGGATCCGTTATTAAAAATAACCCGCTGATTTAAATTGAAAACAGCGCCTCTTTCCCATTGATCCGACCGGGTCTCAACACAGCACCCCCCGGCTATCGCCAGCCCGATAAAAAAGATTTGGGTTTCATCCACAAAGGCATATAATAGCTTCCATCCACCACGGCAGACGCACCCATCAGGATCGATTTTTAATAAATGATACGGAAAGTAGATCGGGATGAAACACTGTCAATTAGCGGTTTTTGTCCTCGGGCTGGTGCTGTCGCTTTCCGGTTGCGGCCAGGCGACCGAAGATGAACCCACCAAAAACCAGTCC
>JBMORB010000436.1:0-5933 GCA_049320925.1 Thermodesulfobacteriota bacterium
ATGCGGGTGAGAATGTCGTCTCCCACGCCGGTCTGGGGGTTTTCAAATGAGGTTTCGGCCAGAACAGCCGTGGTTTCCAGATCGATCAGGCGGGCCACCACCCGGGTGGTGCCAAGATCCACGGCCAGGCCTGCGCAGGCGGAGCTTGACCGGGGGTCGGCCACGTCCACAAGAAAGGTCTGAAACCCGTCGGAAAACAGAACGCACCGGGCCTGGTAGTCCCACTGGCGCAGGTGGTGGGGAAGGCGGCGCAACAGGTCAATGTCTACGACAACGGCGTCGGCGCCCATTCGATGACGCAACACAGTCAGCAACCGGTCCGCGTCCGCGGTGTTGTCCCTCAGGGAGGGGGGCGTCAGCGCGATGTGCTGGACCCATGAAGGGGTGGGGTGGTTCATGACAGGCGTCGCCCGGCGGAATGTGTGTAAGACCGGATGTGTCTTGAGGCGGCCGGGTCACACGGTAAAGGACATTTCACAGCTCACCGCCACGCATTCCAAAGGTTTGGCCGACTCCTTGATGATCTTGTGACATTCCTTGACGATGGCGTCCATCTGCGTGTCGGTGCGGTCCTGGTTCAAGTGGAACAGGCCCAGTTTTTTCACGCCGGCGGCAAGGGCCAGGGCAATGACATCGGTGTATACCGAGTGGCCCCAGTCGATCTGGGTGCCGTACTCTTCCGGTGTGTATTCGGCGTCGTGAATCAGCAGATCCGCGTCCCTGGAAAATTCAAGGTAGGCTTCATAGGGTAGCCCGCCGTCATGAATATAGCCCAGTTCGTTGTCCGTCAGAAAAACAAAGGTCTTGCCGTCTTCGGTAAACTTGTAGCCCGACCCGCTGCCCGGATGGCTGAGCTTGATGGGCGTGATGGCCATGGACCCGATTTCAAACCCGTTGGGGCACCCCTTGGCAAAGGTAATGTCGGCCTTCAGGTCCGCGTAGCGGATGGGAAAGTGGGGCGGCGTCATGACCCGGGAAATCATTCTTTCGGCATAGTCTCCGGGAAAGGGGCACCGGTAGGCGGTGATGCTGGTTTCGTGCATGTACAGGGGCTTGAAAAAAGGCAGTCCCATGAGGTGATCCCAGTGGGCATGTGTGAAGATCAGGTGATAGTCGAATCTTTTTTCAGCAACCAGTTTTTTCCCCAGACGTTTAATCCCGGTGCCGGCGTCAATGATGATGATGTCGTCGCTTTTGGTGCGGATTTCAATGCAGGTGGTGTCGCCGCCGTATTTTACATACTCTTTTCCGGAGACGGGAATGGAACCGCGTGACCCCCAGGATCTGACAATCATAGCGCATGACCTCGTCATGTGGCGCCGGACTGAACGCCTGTTATTGCGAATTCACTTCCCCGAGAAATGTATACCAAATCCCGTCACTATTCCACTGTTTTATTAAATTGACCGGTAATTTTTTCAGCTGGTCAAAAACCTCGCGTGCCGGTGTTCTTAACAGCCCGGACAGGATGAAAGCGCGGCATTTGAGAAACGCGGGAGAGGCCAGAACATGCCGCATGATGTCGTAGTGAATGTTGGCCATCAGCAGGTCCGCCGGCATGCCGGCAAACGACCGCGCGTCCCCCTTGACGATCAGCACACGGTCCTGAACGTGGTTGAGGGCCGCGTTCCGCAGGGCGGTGCTTGCCGCCAGAAAGTTGATGTCCACTCCGATCACGCGCAAGGCCCCCAGCCGGGCTGCGGCCACGGCCAGCAGCCCGGTGCCGGTGCCCAGGTCCAGGACCGATTGCAGCCGGCCGCCCCGCCGTTGCCACGCGAGGTCAAGGGCTTCCAGGCAGTCGCTGGTGGTGGCGTGGCATCCACTGCCGAAAACCACCCCCGGGTCCAGGACGATTGCGCGGCCGCTTGTATCGGGCGCGGGGCTGTTCCATGCCGGATGAATGGAAAAGCCGCCCGATGTGATGGGAAAATGGTCGATGGGCTGCCATTCGTCATAGGCCATGGAAAAGTGGTCCACAAGGGTCAACTCCGGCCGGCAAACGACAAACGCCTCCACTTCCGGGGTCGCGTCCTCGGAGAAAAAGAGAAAGGATGTGTCATCTTCCTCCCAGTTGCCGATGAACCGGTTGTCAAATCCGGCGGACCGGGTGTCGGCCCTGCCCTGAAGATAATAAATATGAAGCCGGTCGTAGGGTGATGAGAGGGAGCGGGTATCGGACTCCATGGCGCCGCACTCAGGGCTTCCCGTTTATAATGGCATCAAATATGGCGTAGGCCTTGACAATGGCCGGGTTGGTTTCGGGCAGATCAACGGTAGGCCGGCCGGCCAGGTCAAACTCATACACCTGGTCGTCGGCGGGCAGAACCCCGGCCAGGGGAAGACCACTCTTTTCAATAATTTCAATCACATCCCTTGCGGGTTCCTGCCGGGCCATGTTGATGATCAGATAACTTTTTCCCACACCGATGTTCAGGTGTTTTGCCAGGTCGTAAATGCGGATGGCAGCCTGAAGCCCCCTTCGGGAGGAGTCGGTCACGATCAGCAGAATGCTAACGTCCTTGGTGGTCAGCCGGCTGATGTGTTCCATGCCGGCCTCGTTATCGATGACAATGTAAGGATAATTGTCCGTGAGTTTCTCAAGAAAGTTGGTGAGCAGGGTGTTGGCCGCGCAGTAGCACCCGGTACCTTCCGGCTGGCCCATGACCAGCAGGTCGAACCCGTCCGCCTCGGCAATGGCGCTTTCCATCTTCATGGAAATGAATATATCCTTGGTCATGCCGGGAGGAACCTGGCCTTTTTTCATCTCTTCCCGGGCGTTGCCCAGGGTGTCGGGCACTTCAAGACCCAGCACTTCGTTGAGATTGGCGTTGGCGTCGGCGTCCACCGCCAGTATGGGGGATTTTCCCCTGGCCAGAAGGTATTTGATCAGCATGCCGGCCACCGTGGTTTTTCCCGTGCCGCCTTTTCCCGCCAGTGCGATTGAAAATGCCATGATAAAAACAGTCCTTTCTTGCAAAAAATTTAATCCCGCCCCTTACTTACTATAAAGACGGGCCCTGCGCAAGAGACGGGCCTGACAAAGCCTCAGGTTCTGAAGGCAGTAACATCTGAAAAGCATTGCCCTAATCGTTAATCTGGTTTGTTCTTCGCTGTTTTTATGGTATGAATACTCGCAAAATGTTTAAGATAATGTAAACCTGCCCATGGAGAGGTGTCGTGAAATTACATCACATAATACTGCTGGCCGGGATCATGTTGGTCTGTGTCGTCTTCCGGGCGTCCGCTCAGGAATTCGCGCCGGGACCGGCCTATATTTCGGATACGATCAAGGTCACGCTGCGGGCCGGCCAGGGCATGGACCATAAAATCGTTTCCCTGCTGACTGTTGGCCAGAAGATTGAGATACTGGAGCCGGGAGAGGAATGGACCCGCATCCGGGCGGCCAACAACAAGGAGGGGTGGATTCTTTCCAGCTTTATTTCCAAAAAACCACCCACCAGTATGACCCTCAAGCAGACCCAGTCAAACCTGGAAGAACTTTCGGAAAGATGCGCGTCCCTGGAAGCGGAAAAAAACCAGATGGCTGCTGAAAATGCGTCGCTTAAGGAGCAGCTGTCGGCCGATACGGAGAAGAACTCGACCCGGATCGAGGAACTGGCTCGAGAGAACAGAATTCTGCGCGACAGTCTGGGCAACCGGTTTATCAAGTGGTTTCTGGCGGGGGGCGGTGTGCTGTTACTGGGGTTTTTCCTCGGATATCAGTCGAAACGGGACAGACAGCGGCTGTATTAATTTCCCATCATGCGGTAAAGAAGACGTCTTATGGAATATCAAACAGATTTTTTAATAATCGGCAGTGGCATCGCCGGTCTTAAATTCGCGTTGAAAGCGGCTGAAGCCGGCAGCGTCACCATTGTCACCAAAAAAGCGGTGGCCGACAGTAACACCAACCGGGCACAGGGCGGCATTGCCGCCGTTATCGATGGCATCGACTCTTTTGAGGCCCATATAAAAGACACACTTGATTCCGGTGACGGCCTGTGCAACAGGGATGTGGTGGAGCATGTGGTTCGAAACGGACCTGCCGCCATTCAGGAACTGGTGAACCTGGGCATCCGCTTCACAAAGTCTGAAAACGGACAACGGTTCGATCTGGGCCGGGAAGGAGGGCACTCCTGCAACCGTATCGTCCACGCCCACGATTTGACCGGCAAGGAAATTGAAGAGGCGCTGGTGGCCCTGGTGCGTCAAAACAACCGGATCACCGTGCTGGAGGACCACATCGCCATCGATCTGATCACCCACGCCACCCGGGTCAAGCGGGGGCCGGTGGTCAAGACCCAGAATGTTTACTGCTGCGGGGCCTATGTGCTGGACAAGGTCAACGATTATGTCAAGACCTTTCACGCCCGCGTCACCCTGCTGGCCACCGGCGGCGCCGGAAAGGTCTATGCCTACACCAGCAACCCGGACATTGCCACGGGTGACGGCATTGCCATGGCCTACCGGGCCGGCTGTTCCGTGGCCAACCTGGAGTTCATGCAGTTTCATCCCACCTGTTTGTATCACCCGGCGGCCAAGAACTATCTTATTTCAGAAGCGGTGCGGGGAGAAGGCGGGGTTCTGGTGGATGCCGCTGGCCATGCGTTTATGGAAAAGTATGACCCGGCCAAAGACCTTGCCTGCCGGGACGTGGTGGCCCGGGCCATTGACACGGAGATGAAACAGAGCGGCGATGACTGCGTGTTTCTGGACATCTCCCACAAAAGCGCCGACTTTATCCGGACCCGGTTTCCCAACCTTTACGCCAACTGCCTGAAGTTCGGTATCGACATGACAAAGGAGCCGGTGCCGGTGGTGCCGGCGGCCCACTATATGTGCGGCGGGGTGGTCACCGATATGGCGGGGCGGACCGACATCGACCGGCTTTACGCCGTTGGCGAAACCGCCTGCACCGGGCTTCACGGCGCCAACCGCCTGGCCAGCAACTCCCTGCTGGAGGCGGTTATCTATGCCGACAGCGCGGCCCGTGACGCCATCGAACGGCTGCCCGCCATCCCTGTCGACGGGCGGGACGAACTGCCCTTGTGGGACGAGGTGGGCACCACGGACAGCACCGAGGCCATCACGGTTTCCCACAACTGGGACGAGATTCGTCTGTTCATGTGGAACTACGTGGGCATCGTGCGGTCGGAGAAGTGGCTCAAGCGGGCCAAGAGCCGCATCGACCTGATTCTGGCCGAAATCAGGGATTATTACTGGGATTTTCGGGTGACCTCCAACCTGCTTGAGCTCCGCAATATCGCCACTGTGGGGGACCTGATCATCCAGTGCGCCATGCTGCGCAAGGAGAGCCGGGGGCTGCACTATAACATCGATTATGATTTCAGGGATGACGCCCGGTGGAATAAGGACACGGTGTTAAAGCGGCCCTATTCGGACCAGTAGGGCGTGACTGAACCCGGTTTTAGTCGGGTTGATGCGGCGGCCCTTATTCCTTGTATCCAAGATACAGGGTGGCGATGCCGAAGGTCAGGGGCTTCCACGAGACATCGACAAATCCGGCGGCCCGCATCATTTCCGCGAACTCAGGGGAGGGGGGAAATCCCATGACCGAGGCCGGAAGGTACTGGTACGCCCCCATGTTTTTTGAGACCACCCATCCGATCAGGGGCAGAACCCATTTAAAATAGAACAGATAGAGCGACCGCAGAAAACCCTTCTGCGGCGTGGTCAGTTCCAGCACGGCCAGCATACCTTTTTTTTTCAGGTGACGGCAGAACACCTCCAATACGGCCGGTTTGTCCGCGATATTGCGAATACCAAAGGCAATGGTGATCGCGTCAAAGGTTTCTTCCTTGAACGGCAGCGCAAAGGCATCCGCCGCCAGAAGGCAGACGCGGTCAGACCAGGGGGCTGTCTTCTTTTTCCCCTCGGCCAGCATGGCCAGTGAAAAGTCGGCGCCCCACACC
>JBMORB010000437.1:0-5880 GCA_049320925.1 Thermodesulfobacteriota bacterium
TAATTTTCTTTACACATACCCCACTGATCCCCAGTAGCTCAGTCGGCAGAGCAGGTGGCTGTTAACCACCGTGTCCGCGGTTCGAGTCCGTGCTGGGGAGCCAAATTATAAACGGCAGCAAATGTTCTTGCTGCCGTTTTTTATTTGCGAGGTTCCCATGTGGTATGTGTACATATGCGATCGCAACGGGAGGCTGTACACGGGCATAACCACCGAAAGACACTACGGCAACCCCTTGTGCTGCCTCACGTGGAGCGCCTTCCATTCGAGCAGCGGCTGGCATTGAATGCGCCGCTGAAGAGATTCGTCGGCGGTCAAAAGCGTGGGGTCGATCACTCCTCGGTCCAGCAGCAGGTCCAAGAACTTACGTTCGGAGTCCGTGAAGGGCAATACTGCGGAGAGACCTTCACGGCATTCCCTTACAAGGCGCCCCCCGTATTCGGCCGGGGAGACCTGCTCCTTCGTTTCTCGGACGTGCAGAGTGGGAATGAGTAACCTCGTCAATTCCGCCGTATCGAAATCCACGTCCTCGATTGAAACGGTTCTCCAGTCCTTGCGGTTCATCCCACCGTAAGTGACGAACGCCACACGTAGCCGGTCCTTTTCCAGATCGTCCATGCTGAGAATCCGGTGACAGTCGAACAAATCCCTTGCCTGCCCGCGCGCCAGCAACGCCGCGAACTTCCCTGCCGCCAGTTCATGGATATCGAGAACTGGAATGTTCTTGGACTGGAAGTCCCCGAGCGGATGAGAATCGGCGGGCCGAATATCCCAGAGCGGCTGCCTGAACATGAAATTCATGTCGACCTCGAGGTTGCCGGATTGTCCTGTGTAGCTCTGGTAGCTCAACCGCCATTTTCCGCCCGCGTGTTCGTCCGGGACTTTCCTGGTGGTGAACCCTTCTCGGGAAAACACCGCCTGCGCCGCCTGTTCGATCTGGGTCCTTTCAGCCAGCATTTCCTCACGATCCAGCGCCCCGATGTAATTGAGATCGATGTCTACGGACAATCTGGGGAGGTCGAGCTTAAACATATTCAAGGCCGTGCCACCCTTCAAGACCCATTTGCCTTTGAGGAATGGATGGGAGTTCAGGACGTTCAACAAATTCAGCAGGTGGAGTGCCTTCTCGACCATTTCCGCTTTGAATCCGGTGGTTTCGGCTGCCTGCAATACTTCCGATGGCGAAAATTTCACAGCACCTCCCCCCATGATCTGTTCAGAATTTCGACCGGAATCAGCAGGTTCCAGTCCTTGACCCACTGACAGCTCTTTCGCTTGCCGCGTGCAAAATAGTGAGGTTGGCGGGGGCGCAGGCTTCGCAGCGGATTCAAGTGGGCATCGTCGGCCATCAAGGTTTCCTTGTGCTGCTCCAGAAAGAAACCCACCTTTGCGGCGGTGGTCGCATTCTCCAACAGAAGAACGTATTCGACGACCTGATCCAGGTCGAAGAACTCAACCGATTCCAGGGATCGCCATATCTCTTCCCAACTGCCCGTCAAATCCGGCCGGTCCAACACGTCGACGAAGGTTCTTTCAAGGTTGGTCACCCGGAGTTCCACACCGGAACGTTTGTGGCTGACCACACCGAAGGTCTCTTTGCCCTTCTCCTGAAGGCGATGCGGTACAGGAACGCGTGTGAACTCATGAGATTGAAACTTCAACGGAAGCGATTTGCGGGCGGATACATAATGCAACCTCGTGTAGACCGAGTATGCCTTTCCGTGGAATTCCAAAGCCGTGTGGTATGCAAGGACCGCGTCCTCGCTCATTTTCGCCGCTACGAGACAAGGATCGACCGGACTCGATGCCGGATCGCCGCCCAACGGAACGGTTGCATATAGCCCACGGCGGACAGGTATTATCCTCCCCTGGTTGCGGTGGTAAGTCAGGAGTGACTTGCGAGTGTTGGTCTTTACGGATCCTCTGAGGGACAGAAAGCGGTCCAACTCGTCCACCGTAAACACCGCATGCTGTGACAGGAACTCATTCAGTTTCATTGGCGCATCCTTTTGACGTTCACTCTACATAGTATCAATAATATTAGCCTTATCTCGATCGTTTGTCAATTCACATCCTGGGCATTTTGATGGACTGGCGAGATAGAGCCAAAATATTTGCTACTTTCTCGCCCTTTTGTTAATTCACCCAACAGCCCATCCACTGACATCATTTCCTGCTTCCATGGATGGTCCACAGCCTTTGTGCCGGGTTTCAAATCTGGCGGGAAAAATTATTGACACCTCCCACGGGTGCTGATAATTCTGTTCGCAATAAAAATCGCTGTTCGTCACTTATCCGCAATCCATTCACCAACAGGGGGGAACCATGACACGCCAATCAGCAAAAAAAGTCCGGGTGTGGCTGGCAGGTTTTTGCTTTCTTCTGCTGGCAATTCCATGCGCGGGGCTTCGCGCGGACATACTGCCGCCGGAGGCATCGGAAGCCATGGAGCGGCAACTGGAAAGCCTGAACATCGGCGGTATCGTTATTGATTTAAACACCCGCATCGCCATTCCCGACAATGCCGGGGCCGGGATTGAGGGAGTGGACCTGTTTGCCACGGTGCTGCGGCATGACGACGCGGCGCGGCGGCCCACCATCGTGGTGGCCACTCCCTACCGCCGGGAAATCATGACGATACTTTACCTGCCCCTGCTGAAACACGGTTACAACCTGCTGGGCTTTGACGTCCGGGGCTCCGGTTCCTCCAACGGCAGCTGGGTGTCTTTCGGTCCGCCGGAACACTATGATGTCGCCCATGTGATCGACCGGTTCATTCCGGACCAGCCCTGGTCCGACGGCAACGTCGGCATGATCGGCCCGTCGTACATGGCCATTTCCCAGGTTCTGGCCGCCGGAAGAATCCAGACCGACGCCGGCGGCAACCCGGTCCATCTGAAGGCGCTTTTTCCCCTGGTTTCCATGAGCGACTGCTACCGCGACATCGTGATGCACGGCGGCAACGTGGACCTGGAATTCATTCCCATGTGGCTGGGCATGGTGGATATCCTGGGCGCCCTGCCGCCGCTTCTGTTCGCGGGCGGCAGCCTGGGTGACATTGAGGAAGCCCTGTCCATGTGGGAAGATCACCTGGCCAATATTCCCGTCACCCTGGGCTGGATTCTGGACGGGGACAACATCAATAAAAACGATTTTTACGACACCAAGTCCCCGCTGATCTACTGGCCGGACAAGCCGGCCGGCGGCTGGGTCTTTTCAGATGAATATCCCCCGGGCCTGGGTTCCACCTCCATCCCGGCGTCACTGCCGGTGTTTCTCACCGGCGGCTGGTTTGATATTTTCACAAGGGGAACCTGCAACAACTACCAGTACGGCCTCAAGTACCATGACAAAACAGACAAGGCCATGATGATCGGGCACTGGTATCACCTGGACGGGGCACTGGGCCTGGGCGTCAACGGGCTTATGAACACTGAAATCCCGGCCCGCTGGTTCAACTGGAAGATCAAGGGGGAGCCGGATCCCTTCATGGAAAAGTACCCGGTTCTTCTTTACGTGATGGGCGCGGAGCGCTGGCGGGCGGAAACCGGCTGGCCCCTTCCGGCCGACCGCGTCAAAAAACAGACCCTGTACCTGTCCAAGCGGAAAGCCGCCGCGATTTTGGGGGACTGGTTTTCGATCACAAACGCCGCGGACAACTACCGGCTGGTGTCGGCAACCGCGGAGCAGGATTATTATGACCGGTTTCTGTTCTGGCGCATACCCAAGGCCGACCCGGTGCTGGCCCATGATCCCCTGTCCCTTCACGGATGGATATCCCGGTCATCGACCCGCTGGCTGATGGGTCTTCCGGCGCTTGTGTCCCAGGCGTCCAAGGCCCTGCTGAAGATCAACGTCGACCCGCTGATGCCGTGGGAGGACGAGCGCATCGACGAGGTGAACGCCCTCACCTTCACCACCGACAGGCTGGCGTCGGATGTCGAAATCGCGGGCCCGCTGACGCTGACGTTCTGGGCGCGGACCGACTTTACCCAGCCCCTCGCCCAGTGGCAGATGGACCGGGTCCTTGCAACGATCCAGGACCAGTTCAACCTGGACAACAACATGATTGTGGAGCTTATCGAGAAAAAAGATGTCCAGTGGGTGGTGGAGCTCAACGACGTGTTTCCGGACGGCCGGGCGAGAAACATCACATCCGGCTGGCTGAGCGCCGAGAACCGGCCTTATGACCCGGACAATCCCGGCCTGCTGGATGATGCATACGAGGCTTTTGATCCCTTCTACGATCATGCCTATAAAAACCCGGCCCCCATTGAGGAAAACAGGGTCTATAAATACGTGGTGGAGCTGTGGCCCACCGACAACGTGTTCAAGGCAGGGCACCGGATCCGGGTCTCCATCAGCGCGTCGGATTTTCCCCACCTGTTTCCCGTGTGCCGGCCGTCCAGCAACACCATTGTCCTGGATGAAAATCACAGGGCAAGCCTGTCGTTTACGGCCGTGACCGGGAGCGGGGATTACAGGTGGGTGGATGACGTTGACGCCTACATGGCGTCTCACGCCAACTGATTCAGGATAAGCGAGCTCCCCGGAAATCCGCGAAAAAGATAAATCAAAAGGCGGTGGATTTTTCCGCCGCCTTTTTCTTTTTGCTGTATGATATGCCATCGGCCGGGAAGATGGAACGATGCAAGATAAACCCTCAAAGGAGCCTGGTTTTTTAAAGGAGGAATGCTCATGAAACGGTTGTTGCTGATGTTCGGGCTTGTTTTTGTGTTGTCGTCATTTGTTCTTGCCGGTTGCGGCCGGCCCCCCGAAAGCAAGAACGCGCCGCCCAAGCGGTCCTACCCGGAAAAGGCGACCCCGAGCGCGGCGCTGAAAACCGGAAAGCCGCCAGCGGCGGCGGCAGAGGCCCGGCAGGACACCCCGCCTGTTGCCCCGGAAACTGGTTCGGCCCCTGCCGCTGCGGCGGCCGTTACCCCGGGCAAGGGCGGCGCGGTTGGGGATGTCCTGGAAATGAAAAACACAAAGGCCTTTGATCCTCATAAAATGGGCATTGTCATGTTCAGCCACGCAAAACACTTTGCCGCCAAACCCGACGGCTATGGCGCGGCCTGCGGCGATTGTCATCACGACAAAACCGGCAAACCCCTGCAACTGAAAATCGGGGACCCGGTCCAGGGCTGCATGGAATGCCACGCCAAGCCGGACAAGCCGCCAAAAAAACCCGACGGGATTGCCGCCAAAGAGTGGGAGGCCATGCAGCTGGAGTACTATTACGGCGCCATTCACGCCAACTGCATCGACTGCCACAAGGCGGGCGGCGCCGGCCCGGTGAAATGCGCGGACTGCCATCCGAAACCGGCAAAATAGTTCTTCTGACCGGAGGAAGTCCCGTTTTGGTCGGACTTGATTCAGCCAGCGGAGCCTTAAGGATTCATGCAGATAAAAAGAGACAACTCCCGCATTCGTCATTGCCCGGCTTTGACCGGGAAATGACGATAAAACGACCGGCCGCCTTACATATACGACCGGGCGCCGCGAAAGCCGTTGCGGAAATAGGACAGGTCCAGGGAGTCGTAACGCACGGTTTTTCCCCGGCCCGGCGCGTGAATAAACCGGCCTTCTCCGACATAAATGCCCACATGATTGATCTTGCCGCCGGCGCTGAAAAAGACCAGATCCCCTTTTTCAAGGTCGCCGCGGCTCACCGGTTCTCCTTTTTCATACTGTTCGGCAGAAGACCGGGGCAGGTCAAGGCCGTTGAGCCGATACACCGCCATGGCAAGACCGCTGCAATCAAAACCGGTGTCGGCCGAAGTTCCGCCCCACAGATAGGGAAGGCCGATAAAGCTTCGGGCGGTTTTGATGATTTCTTCCCGGAGATAGCCCTCGCCATACGCATCCTTTTTGTAAGCC
>JBMORB010000438.1:0-5844 GCA_049320925.1 Thermodesulfobacteriota bacterium
CGCGTAACAGACGATGCCCACAACCAGTAAAACCACCGCCAAGCCGTAAGCAACCTTGATTTCCTTTTGAGATCCCATCTACCTATCCTTTTTATCCGAGTTAAAGAAACAGGTTCGTAAAAAAATTGTAAAGAAGGATTTCTAGCACAGTCAAAGGCCTCTTTTCAAGCATTTTATATCAAAAACCAACCCGAGGCGCATATGGGGACAACAACACAGGCGGCCGGCGTACATTCCGGAAGCCTTCCATTAATATATTGATTGTATTATGAAAGATAGATTCCGACCCGACTAATGGAGAGGGGCACCGGCACCGGCCGCCGGCAAGATTTAAAGGCAGATTTCTCCGGCCGAAGGTTGATCGCGCGGTCTGCAATCGGGAGTGAGAACCACGGGCATGGGTTTAAAAAAGCCCGCAGGGCCTCAAAACCAAGCGGCGGGCGTGCTGTTTCCAGCACACCCGCCGCCAAAAGGGAAGACACCGGAGATTGAGGCGCCGGCCGCACCGCTCCTGCGGGGCCATTCTCCGGCCTTCATAAAGGTTTCCGCCGGACTTCGACTATTTCGCTGCGCGCTTGGACGCCTTGAGCGGGTTGATCTTGGCCTTGGCCACCGGCGCGGCCTCCACGATATGGGTGGCCAGGTTGCACCGGCCCCGTTTCCATTTGGCTGCCGGGTCCGGCGTGGCCGTGCAGTAACGGCCGGTGGGGAATTCGGCAATGCGTTTGCAGCCTTCGCAGGCCTCTACAATGGGACGGCATACGCCACCATTAAAGGAACAGCCGGCCGAGGTCATAAACGGGCACTCAACGTTCTCTTTTACGGTTACACAATTCATGTAAAAACACCTCCATAACATACACCACGACCGATTCCGGCCATGGTAAAATTTCAAAGTCCTACTTTGTAAATCCATTTTCCCGTCAAGTCAAGGTTTTTTTGGCTTTTTAGGGTCCCGCGCGTTTCCTCTCGTAATTTTCATTGGCATCGGGATCGAAGTCGAGTTTCAATTACAGCCTCCCTCTCCCCCCGGGAGAGGGTCGGGGTGAGGGGGTTACCTGTACGGCGCGGGTTTCTGTAAGCCCTCCGGTCACCAAAGCCGTAGGGACGCAAAATCTTGCGTCCTGTAAAATTGATTTTTACTCCTTGCTTATCCGTGTACTTTTCTTGGCGGCAAGAAAAGTACCAAAAGAACAGGCCCCGCGACTTGGCCACGCCCCAGGCGTGGCTTCCCTCGCTCGGCTGCGCCGCAACGGGCGGGGTTTACCACAATGTCCAGCGCGTCATCAAGCACCTGCCTTTGACGGGTGTTATGGGCCAAGCGTAAGCTTGCCCGTGCCGCGTTCCCGGACTGATGTTCACGGGCAACCTGTGGTTTGCCCGTGGCACCCATTAATGGACGGCCGGGACATGCCGGCGGAAAACAAAAGGTAGCGGCGGCCTTCAGGTCGCCATTCAGCCGGCGCAGGCCATCGGCCTTTTTTATGGAAGCCTGAAGGCTTCCGTTACCTTATCCCAATCGCTATCGGGATCGGTATCGAAATCGAGATCGACATCGGCCGACCGCCCCCCGATGGCTCAACTTTCATTCGTCATTACGAGAAGCGCAACGACGAAGCAATCGTGGCCATGAAAACGGCCTGCCGCTTCTTGGGTCTCGATACCGAACCCGATAGCGATCCCGATTTCGATAACGATTTGGATGAAGAAAAGTACGCACGGCAATTGCCTGCGTCGCTGGATTTATTGTCGGAAAGCTGTTAAAGTATGTGACGGTTATGGGCTTCGGGAGCATACCGCCGAAGACCTGAAAATGCGTTCAATCCGCTGGAGGCAGGCCATGGAAAGCACGGTTCTGATCTACGGTAAAACCACATGCCCCTTTACCCGGGCGGCCCGCGAGGCATACACCGCGTCGGGGCGCACCGTGGACTTCAGGGACGTGCTTCTCGATCCGGACAGTATCGACGCCATGCTGGCCCATTCCGGCGGCAGCAGAAGAATTCCGGTGATCGTCGACAGCGGCCGCGTGATCATCGGTTTTCAGGGCCGGACCTGAAAGGTCTGATCTCCCGGCAGGATGCCGGCCGGTAAACAGGAAAGGAAAAACATGAGCAGTCCATTTCTACTTGACGAATTCAAGCTGGAAGAGTCGTGGCGTATCTTTAAGATCATCGGCGAGTTTGTGGAAGGCATCGACGAGCTTCACGACATCGGCCCGGCCGTGAGCATCTTCGGCTCGGCCCGGGTGAAGCCCGACTCCCCTGTTTATCAGAAGACGGAAAAGATCGCGGGCCTGTTTGCCCAGAGCGGTTTTGCCGTGATCACCGGCGGTGGCGGCGGTGTCATGGAAGCGGCCAATAAGGGGGCCGCTGATAAAGGCGGTATATCGGTGGGCCTGAACATCGACCTGCCCTTTGAGCAGAAGCCCAACGACTACGCCACCATCAAGATCCAGTTCCACTATTTTTTCATCCGCAAGGTGATGTTCGTCAAGTATGCCCAGGCCTACATCATCATGCCCGGCGGGTTCGGCACCCTGGATGAGCTGTTTGAGGCGGTCACCCTGGCCCAGACCCGGCGCATCCGGCCCCTGCCCATCATCCTGGTGGGATCGGACTACTGGTCGGGTCTGGTGGAGTGGGTCCGGGCGCACCTGCTGGCAGAAGGGGCCATTTCTCCGGAAGACATGGATTTTCTTCAGATCGTAGACGACCCGGAAGCGGTGGTGAAAACCGTCAAAAAACTCGTCATCCTGTGATCAGCAGCGGCGCGGCGGCGGTACGAAATGCGGCTGTCTGTCGCATCGGCCTCCTTTATCCCTGACATTTCACGAATTGAGTCGGCCGCGGATGCACGGCACAACATTCATGTAAAAAACTCATGGAATCTAAGGGTTAAGTCCCCCGTTCTGAACCTGCATCTGGCACAGCCGGTAGTAATCTCCCTTTAAGGCCAGCAGTTCCTCGTGTTTGCCCTGTTCGGTGATCCGTCCTCCGGAAATGACGATGATCCGGTCCGCGTGATGCACCGTGGAGAGGCGGTGGGCGATGACAAAGGTAGTGCGGCCCTTCATCAGATTCGCCAGGGCCTTCTGCACCACCGCCTCGGATTCACTGTCCAAAGCCGAGGTGGCTTCATCTAAAATCAAAATGGGGGCGTCCTTGAGCAGGGCACGGGCAATGCACAGCCGCTGTTTCTGTCCCCCGGAAAGCCGGGCCCCCAGCTCGCCGATCATGGTGTCAAACTGTTTGGGGAAGCCCAGCACAAAGTCATAGGCATAGGCGTCTTTTGCCGCCTGCAGAATCGCATCTTCCGACGCGTGCTGATTGCCGTAAGCGATGTTGTTTCTCACCGTGTCGTTGAAGAGAATGGGCTCCTGGGTGACGATGGCGATCTGCTCCCGCAGGGAGGCGATGGTGGCCTTTCGAATATCCAGGCCGTCGATCAGAATCCGGCCGCCGGTCACGTCGTAAAACCGGGGAACCAGGTTGACCAGGGTGGTTTTGCCGCCGCCGCTGGCGCCCACCAGGGCCACCACCTCGCCCGGCGACACCGCGAGGTTGATATCGGAGAGCACAGGCCCGCCGGTCTCGTAGGCGAACGAAACGTTTTTGAAAGTCACTGTGTGGGAACCGCGTTTCAGGACCACCGCGTCAGGGGCCTCCACGATATCGGATTCCACCTCCAGAATGTCATAGACCCGGTCCACCGCGGCCAGCCCCTGCTGAAGCAGGGCGTTCAAGTTGGAAAGTTTCTTGACCGGGTCATACATCAGCATCACCGCCGCCAGGAACGATAAAAAGGTTCCGGTGGTGTAAACCCCGCTGATGACCCTGGAGCCGCCCATCCAGATGACAAAGGCGATGCCCAGTCCGGCCACGAACTCCATGAGCGGGGAAGAAAGGGCCCGGACCATGATGCTCTTCATTTCTATGCGGAACAGTGCCCCTGACTTTTCGCGAAACCGTCCTTCTTCGTAAGCCTCCATGCCGAAGGCCTTGACGATCTTATTGCCGGCAAACGTCTCGTGAAGAAAGGCGTTCATATCAGCGATGGTTTCCTGGCTTCGGGTGGAAACGCGCCTCACCTTTCTGCCGATGGCCACCACCGGATAAAAGGCAACGGGCAGCACCACAAAAGCCACCAGGGCCAGTTCCCATATCTGGTAGAAGATAACTCCCAGCAGAAAAAACACGGTGCAAAAGTCGCGCACCATGGAGGTTACCGCGTTGGAGACCACTATCTTGATGAGGTTCACGTCGTTGGTGATGCGAGACATCAGAACCCCGGTGCGCTCCTTGTGAAAAAACGCCAGGGGAAGCTGGGAAATCCTGGCGTACAGGGTGTCCCGAAACTTCTTGATGATGCCTTCCGCCACCCGGCCCATGAAAAACTCCTGGCCGTACATGCTTATGCCCCGGATCAGGGAAACGATAATGATCGCCGCCGGAATCAGGCCCAGCATGCGGCTGTCCTTGGTAATAAAAATCTGATCGATGGCCGGTTTGATCAGGTAGGCAAGGGCCGCCGTGGTGGCGGAGGTCAGCAGCATAAACCCCATCGCCACATAAAGCCGGAAGCGGTTGCCCTTGATGTACCCCAGCAGGCTGCGGTGTCGCGCTTTTAGTTCAAACATTGCCGTCCGGCCTCGCTTCGCATGGCGGCCGCAGGTTTGCCGCCGGCAAATGGTTTTTATCATTGTCACGACCGGTCAGCAGCTGCGCCGCGATTCGCGCGGCTCTGGCCGATGCGCCCGGCCCTCCCAGTCGCCCGCGGACCTCGGCAAGCGCTTCCTGAACGGCCTGCATCGTTGGGGGATCGGTGATCATCGCTTCGACCCTCGCGGCGATATTTTCCGCCGAGACATCTCCCTGAATCAGCTCCGGCACGATCTCCCTGCCGGCGATCAGGTTGACCAGGCTGATACTTTTCAGCCGGATCAGAATTTTTGCCAGCCAGTAGCTGAGCAGAGAAACCCTGTAAATCACCACCATGGGAACGCCGCAAAGGGCCGTCTCAAGAGTCACGGTTCCGGACACCGCCACCACGCAATCGCTACGCGCCAGCACCTGCTCCACTCCGCCGGACAAGAGGGCAAAAGGGACCGTTCCGGCATACCTGTCCGTTATCGCCGTCAGGCGCTCTTCAGGAATCGAGGCTGCGCAGGAAACCAGGAAGGAGACATCGGGATGATTCCGGCCGATCAAAGCCGCGGCCTCCATCATGACGGGCAGATGGCGCGACACCTCCCCGTTTCTCGACCCGGGCAAAAGGCCCACCACCATTTTACCCGCTTCTTTTATTTTTTCTGGAAACCTGTCATATCCCGCGTCCATCAGGGGATGCCCCACGAAGGTCACGGGAACCCCGTGTTCCTTGAAAAAGTCGGCCTCAAAAGGAAGAATAACCGCCGTGTGGTCCACCCGCCTTTGAATCGTCCTGACCCGGCCCTTTCGCCAGGCCCACACCTGGGGCGGAATATAATAAAAAACAGGAATGCCGTATTGTCGGGCCACCCCGGCCATTCTCAGATTAAAGTCGGGAAAGTCAATAAGAACCAGAAGGTCCGGCACACGGGAGGCCAGCATTCTTTTTGCTGCTTTCATGCCGCTTAAAATATCCGGCAGCCGGGCAATGACTTCTGTGATGCCCACCACTGAAAGCCGGGAGGCTTCCACCAGAATTTTTGCCCCGGCCCGGCGCATGGCATCCCCCCCGATGCCGCAAAAAAAAAGGGGGCCGTTGACCTGCTCGCGCATGTGCCGAATCAGGTTGGCGGCGTGCAGGTCGCCGGAGGCCTCGCCGGCGATAATCATCACGCACCGGCCGGCGGGGCCTGTA
>JBMORB010000439.1:0-5790 GCA_049320925.1 Thermodesulfobacteriota bacterium
AGTCCGAAAAAGAAATTCAAAAAGGGCGGGAGCACCAGGCTGTACACAAGGCTGGAGACCACCAGGATAATGATGGAGCCGCCCATGATGTTGCCGAAAAGACGAAAGGAGATGGAAATCACCTTTGCCAGCTCGCCGATGAGGTTCAGGGGCAGCAGGATGAAGAACGGCTCGACGTAAGCCTTCAGGTACTGTTTGAGCCCCTTTCTTTTGATGCCGAAAAAGTGGGCGATCACAAACCCCATCAACCCCAGGCTCAAGGGGGTGTTGAGGTCCTTGGTGGGCTCTTCCAGAAAGGGAATGACCCCCATGTAATTGCACGTGGCCAGGAACATGAACAGGGCGCAGATCATGGGCGCAAGCCGTTTGGCCAGCTTTTCGTCCAGGGCGTCTTCGGTCAGGGAGTAAAACTGGGTCACCAGGAGTTCACCCAGGACCTGCATCTTTCCGGGGACCATGCCCCGGCCCCGGGTGGCAAAAAACCCGAACAGGGACAGCAGGGCGATGACGATCCAGGTCACCCCGATGACCTTGATGTTGAGTGTTATATCATGCCCGAAAAAGGGAATGATCAGCTGGTATATTTTTCCAAGCTCATCCATGACCGACACCTTCTCCTTCTATTGAAATATCCGCCGTTCGCGGCCTTGCGCTATAAGACAAAAATCATCACAAACGCGATCACCAGCGAGTAGATGCCCGTGGATTCGGACACTGCCTGGCCCACCAGCATGGTCCGGGTGATAATGCCCGCGTTCTTCTCGTTTCTGCCCACCCACTTGATGGCCTCGCTGGCCGCGAATCCTTCGCCGATGCCGGGCCCGATGGCGCCCAGGCCCATGCAGATACCCGCTCCCAGCAGGGCCATGGCCGGCGCCAGGGCCGTTGTCTCGGGAAAGGACTTGAATATAAGAATGATGCTGATCAGCAGGCCATAGACGCCGGTGGACTCGGTGACCGCCATGCCCAGCAGCATCAGGCTGGTGATCTGCACCGACGCCTGGGGCTTGCGGGCGATGGCTTCGCAGGCGGTCTGAGCCGCCCGGCCCTCGCCGATGGCCGGCCCGATGGCGGCCAGGCCCACGGAAAGGCCCGCGCCGAGAATGGCGGCCCAGGTGGGCGAAACCGGGTGGCCCGAAAGGTCTAAGAACATCATCATCAGGGCAATGGCCAGCGCGTAAATGGCGGTGGTCTGTGAAATGGACGACCCGATCAGCATGTTGGTGGTCAGCTTGTCGGCCACCTTGGGCTGGCGGGAAATGCCCAGGCAGCAGGCCCCGGCAGGCAGGCCGGAACCGATGCCCGCGCCGATGGCGCCGCACCCCATGCAGAGGCCGGCGGAAAAAAGGATATACGGGGCAAGGGGGCCGGTTCCGCCGCTGCCGGTAAACAGCAGCATCATGGCGATGAGCAGGGAAAAAATCGCCGCCGTCTCGGCCACGGCCTGCCCCATCAGCATGCTCTTGAAAATCTCACCGGCCCGCTCCGGGCTCCGGCTCATGGCCTCATTGGCGCAGGCCGCCGTGTATCCTTCCCCGATGGCCGCGCCGATGGCGCCGAACCCCATCGCCACGGAAGCCCCGGTGACGGCCGCCACTCTGATCCAGGTTTCAAGTTCCATTTGCTTTCCGCCTTACATCTATAATCGATCGCCGCCCGCGTGACCGGCACGCGGGCGTAAAATAATATTTCACCTGTTGCTTATTCCGCGCGACGTCCCAGGCGGGGCCGCAGATTGTCCGCCAGCATCACCGCCTGCACCGAAAACAGGCCGATCACCACGGCGGCAAGACTGAAGGTCTCCAGCCGGATGGCCAGCACCAGCGGAATGGCCAACAGCGCGTACCGGACGGCGATGGAGCCCAGGGCCAGGTACAACCGTCGGCCTTCAGTGGGCGCCATGCGCGACGATAATGTTTCTCCCATGATCACGAAATTGAGAATGCTGAAAAGCGTTCCCAGGAGCACGCCTTTTCCCATGGCCACCTGCCCGGCGATATAGAGCACAAAAAAGGCGATGATGGCGATCATCAAGGCCCGTGAACAATATTTTTTCTGTATTTCCCTAACCGGTGCCGTTGCCATGATGTTCCGACTTGTCTTCCGGCGGCTCGGGTTCCGTGACCTCCATGATCTGCCGGTAAACCACCACGCCGCCGCCGATAATGCCCAGAATGATAAAAAGGGTTGTAAAAACGCCCCGGGTGCCCAGCCAGCGGTCCAGATAAAGGCCTACAAACAGGCAGAACACGATGCATCCCGCCATGGTCAGGCCGATCTGCATCACCACGTGGAGATGCTCGGCCCACCCCCGGTTCTGTTTGTAATCGAACACCTGAGGCCGCTCCTCAAAAGCCGCCGTCTGACACAGAACAATCGGTGGCGCATGCTCAAAAAAGCTTTACCCGGCGCCCCCGTTCTTCCGGGGCCGCCGGGTTCAGGATCTTTGCCCCGTCACCGGACTTTTATCTGCCCCCTCCTATAGTGGATTCCCGGCCAATAGTCAACAGGATTTACCGTAAAAACCCGGGGCCGGGATGCCTGGAATATTCTTTTATATATGTAATAGTTACCCCGGAAAACCCGAACCGGCGGCAATTGACAGAAGCGCCGGCTTTTGCTAGGCTTATGCAACTGTAAAATGGCGGGGCTTTTGAAACAGGCGCCGCCCGGAAACGACAATCATGAACCGGTAACTTGGGGGAGACGCAAGATGTTAAAACTGCTTGCCAAGATTTTAAAAGTGCTCAACTCGGAAACAGAGCCGGGCCAGATCAGCCTGGGATTGTGCTTTGCCATGATCATGGGATTCACCCCGCTCTTTTCCCTTCACAACCTGCTGGTGCTGCTGCTGGTGCTGGTTCTCCGGGTCAACCTCTCCATGTTCATCGTGGGCTGGGGCATTTTTTCGGGGATCGCCTATCTTCTGGATCCCCTGTTCCACGCCCTGGGCCTGGCCGTGCTGCAATCCTCCGCCCTGGAGTCCCTCTGGGTCGTGTTTTACAACATGGTCCTGTTCCGGCTGGACCGCTTCAACAACTCCATTGTCATGGGAAGCCTGCTGATCTCCCTGGGGTTGTTTGTCCCCCTGTATTTCACCGCCAACTGGCTGATCCGGAAATACCGGGAAAATGTGCTGGCCTGGGTACGCCAGCTGCGGATCGTGGAAAGCCTTCAGGCAAGCCGGCTGTTCCAGATTTATCAGTCGCTTTCAAATTAAGGGGGAAACATGAAAAAACTTATCCGATGGCCGGGGTTGCTGGCCTTTGTGGTGCTGGTGGGCGTCCTGGTCGGTTTCTGGGCGCTCTTTGCGGACAAGCTGGTGGAACGGATGATCGAGCGGCAGGGAACCGCCATGGTGGGCGCTAAAGTGGAAATCACCAACCTCGATCTGACGCTGGTGCCGGCCGGCATGCGGATTTCCGGCTTCATGGTGACCGACCCCGACAGTCCCATGACCAACGCCGTGGAAATCGATGAAATGGCGCTGACCATTGACTCGGCCAACCTGCTGCTGCGCAAACTCATCGTCAACGAGATGGCCGTGGAAGGTCTGCGGTTCGGCACGGCCCGGTCCGTTTCCGGCGCCGTTGAAAAGGCCGCCGGAACATCTGATGATCAACCGTCGGCCGTCAAAAAAGCGCTGGATAAAATCGATCTGCCCGCTTTTGAGCTTCCCAATCCCCAGGAAATTCTGGCCAAGGAGGAACTCGAGACCATCAAGCTGGCCAACACGCTGAAAACCGACATCGCGGATGAAAAAATAAAATGGGAAAACCGGCTGCAGGACCTGCCGGACAAGGCCCAGTTCGAGCAGTACAGAAAACGGATCAGCCAGCTCAAAGCCAAGTCCGGCAGCCTTTCGGGCATGGTGGGAAAAGCCGGGGAATCCGCTCAGCTCTACCAGGAGGTGAAGGCCGATTTAAATGACGTGAAGGCCGCCAAGGAAGAGTTTCTCCTCGCCAAAAAAGCCTTTGAAACATGGGCCGCCGAAGTGGCCCAGCTGCCGGCCCGGGACCTGCAGCGGCTGATGGAAAAATACAGTTTTTCATTCGGCGGCATGGCCAACATCAGCGGCCTGCTGTTCGGGGAAAAAATCACCGGCTGGATCAACACCGCCCGGGTCTGGTATGAGCGCCTGAAACCCTATATCGCCAGGGCCGCGGCCGCGGGAAACAGCAGGCAGCCGGAAAAGGAAAAACCGCCCCGGGGCAAAGGCGTGAATGTGCGCTTCCGGGAGGCCACCCCCCTGCCCGATTTTCTGATCCGCGACATAAAGGCCAGTGCCGTGCTGGCCCTGGGGAAGGTGGGCGGGGAGATCAAGAACCTCACCCTTGAACAGCACATCCTGGGCGCGCCCACGACCTTTGCCTTCGGCGGCACTGGTCTGAAACGGGCCGCCTCGGTTTCGGCCAGCGGTGTGATCAATTATGTGGCCCCTGAACGGCCCGTCCACTCCATTGATCTTGCCATCGGCGGTTACGATGTGCGAAACGCCCGGCTGGTGGACAGTGACGCCCTTCCCCTGGAAATGGAATCGGCCCTGGCCGACCTTTCCCTGCGGGCACGGCTTGACAACAGCGGCATCAACGGGTCCGGCACCCTGAACGTGAACGATGCCGCCATGGTGCTGAAACTGGCCGGCGATCCCGGGCCCGTGAAAGCGGCCATGGGTTCGGCCCTGGCCGACATCCGTTCCTTCAATGTTGAGGCCGCCGCCGCCGGTCCCCTTGAGAAAGTGGACATTACGCTTTCCTCGGACCTGGACGATGCCCTTCGGACCGCGGTAACCAATCAGCTGGCGGCCGAGACCCAGCGGATTGAAAGCGAGCTGAAGGCAAAAATCGAAGAAAAAGTGCAGGCCGAGGTGGGCGATACCACCCAGTACCTGGCTGCCTTAAACGGCATCGAAAAAGAGCTGCTGACCCGGGTGAACCTGGGAGAATCCCTGCTGGCGGCCCTCAGCCGCCGATAGCCCGGCCGGTTTGTGTGCTTCCGACCGTGCCTTGTATTCGGGCCAGGTCGGTGATTCGCGCAACCGTATTTTGTTCACGGCCTGGATACCGTATTGTAGATAAACCTAATTCCTGTTGCGGAGGTGTGTGGTGGAAGAAAAAAAAGTAAAAGACCTGATGGTTCCCATTGCCGAATATGCCACGGTTTCCGAGGACGCGACTTTAAAAGACGCCCTGGCCACCCTGGAAAAGGCCCAGAAAAAATTCGATGATGACCGGTATGCCCACCGGGCCATCATCGTTCTCAACAAGGATCATCAGGTGGTGGGCAAGGTCAGTCAACACGACGTGCTCAAGGCCCTGGAGCCCAAATACCTGGAACTGTGTCAGCCGGGCGTTGAATCGGGCATCACCCGTTACGGATTTGACAGAAAAATTTTTGCCGACATGTGCACCCAGTACAGCCTCTGGTCACAGCCCATGCTCCAGCTGGTTCGTGACGCTGCCGGCCGGCCGGTGACAACCTTCATGTACAAACCCCAGCCCGGAGAGTATATCGGTGAGGACGGCAGTCTGTCCGAGGCCATTCATCTTCTGGTGGTGGGCCGTCACCAGTCCCTCCTTGTCATGAAGGACAAAAAGATCGTCGGCGTTTTAAGGCTGGTGGATCTGTTCCGCGAAATCTCCAACGCCATGCACCAGGTGGCTTGACCGGTGCACAACCTCCCCGGCCCGTGACCCTCTTTCCCATGTCGCGGGCCGGTTTTTATTTACCTTAATATTATGGTTATCCTCCCCGCCGCTCTGCTGTTCCCTGTTTTCTGTTGACAGCCGC
>JBMORB010000440.1:0-5790 GCA_049320925.1 Thermodesulfobacteriota bacterium
TGGGTGTGTACGTTATTGATAATTACCACAGAGTCCTACGTGCTCGGGAGCGTCATGTTCAGCAGATCATTGAGCAAAGAAAGCGCCAACAAGACAAATCCAGCGTACGCGGTAAACCGCGCCGCTAATTTGCGACGTTCGCCTACTCCAAAGTTGATATAGAAAAATGAATAAAGCCGATATAGAGCATTCTGTTTCAATAAAAATACGCAAGGCTGCTGAAGAGGCAATAATCAAAGTAATACATGATCTGAATAGCACGGGCCACAACTACGAACCCATAGATGATTTTTTGTTTGAGTGGGCTGAACCTGGCTCTGATGAATCATTACAAATTACATGCGCAATCGGCGTTGGTATATCGACTAGGCAAAAATCAAAACCCGTTGACACGATTGTCCAATCCTTTATCTCGATAGCTGAATCAGGTGATGATGTAGAGGCGAGCATCTTAAATCAACTAGAGGGTGACATAGCGAACGGTGGTTTTATGCAACTTTATGACAACAAGGGGGAAAAGTTTATAAAAGAGAGTATCACCCTGCTTCAAAAGATTGGTTCGAAATCTGCCCTGCGCATTATGAAACAGGCCCTACTGCTATTTCAAGAAGAGCGGGATACTCTTAACAAGTATGAAATAGTTCAAAAGAAAGTGGGGCGGCTAAACAACCGATTCTGGAAGCTTAACGAGAGCATACCGGCACTATTTATGCGTTACCGTCAGAAAGAAAACGGCTAACATACAAATTAACTCAAATGCAAATTTCGCTGCGCTCCATTTGCACCGGTTATTTGCAGCGTTCGGGCATTGGGCGTAGAAAATGAAAACGATGAGAAGAAAAGATAAAGAAATTGAAGCTGGTGATTCCATCAGACTGCTTACCGAATGTGAATATGGCATCTTATCTACCATTGACAATGATGGACAGCCATATGGTGTCCCTTTAAATTATGTATATAAAGACAACCACATCTATTTCCACAGCGCTCTGAACGGTCACAAAATCGAGAATATTAAAAACCGTCCCAAAGTGTCATTTTGCGTTGTAGGGGATACAAAGGTATTGCCTTCAAAATTTGGCACAGAATATGTGAGTGTGGTGGTGTTTGGCGTAGCCACGGAAGCGCAAGGAACTGAACGACACAATGCCCTTTTATGGCTATTGGAAAAATATTCACCCGAATTTATCGAAGAAGGCAAAAGCTACATTGAAAAGCATGATAAAGTTACAAAAGTTATAAAAATCCGTATCGAGCGTATTAGCGGAAAAATATCGCCTGCTCAATCGTAAATATGCGCCCACCGAATCGCTGGTGACAGACCCGGCCAAAAAGCGGCCGGGCCGCACAGCTCAAACGTTATGAATTTATCCAATATGAAATCTATAACTGAAAATCTTCAAAACAAATATAACCTTGAAATTGTTTCACCTTTTTTATTTGAAACAGAAAGTAAAACAATAAAGTTCTTTTGTCTTATCAAAGGATATGGCGCAGCCAAAGGTATGATTATTGATTCGAATTGGGAAAAAATTGAGCCTGTTTCTGAATTATTAATTGAATCAGGATATGGGTTTTCATGTTTTGAACTTGATGCTTCAGCAATAGACGATTTTGAATCTGTTTTAAATGATTGGGGAAAAATCATTTCATAACAATGCCCTTTCACTCCGACCGGGCTTACGGCGCGGCTTTTTGGAAGGGGTTAACATTAAAAAATTTTGTAGTTTTTTCAACCATTTCCGGTGTTCGCGCCCGGCGGGTGAAGGGCGGCGTTATGACGCAAAAACAGATAAAACTCGACTTTGGCGCTTTTGTACTTGATGCTGAACTGTTTGACACCGCCGTTGCAAAAAAATTCGCGGCGCACCTGCCGTACACGATCCGTCTGACCCAGTGGGGGGAAGAACTCTACGGCCCTGTCGGTATCGACCTTGGCGAAGAAAACCCGGTGCCGGATATTCCGCCGGGCGGTATCGCCTACAGCAGGCGCGGCAACTACGTGTGCATCTTTTTCGGCCAGACCCCGGCCTGGCCGGTGGAGCACATCGGCCGGATCCCGGGCGATTCGTGGGACAAGCTGCTTGAAAACCCGGACCTGGATGGCGTGACGATCCGGCGGCCGTGACATGCGGCAAAACAAACCACTCCTGCCGGTGATAAACAATGCCGGAGCCGGCCCGCTTTGCCGGGAGCCGGCCCGCTTTGCCGGGAGCCGGCCCGCTTTGCCGGGAGCCGGCCCGCTTTGCCGGGAGCCGGCCCGCTTTTCCGCCTTGACAAACCGGTCCGGCTGATATTTATTTGATTCAAGCCGGTTGTGATTATCCGCGGCATCACCCTGCCCGAAACAGCCGGTCTGACGTTTTGTTCAAACGCATGGAACAGGGGTCCGCCCCTGTTGCATAACCCATCAACCCGCTAACAAGGAGGCGTTCATGAAAGCACGCGTTACCAGCCAGTGCATGGGAGACCGCAACTGCAACAAGCTGTGCCCCCAGGTGTTCAAGTATGACGAGGATCAGCTTCTGTCCGTGGTCCAGTTTGACGTGATTCCGGAAAAGTACGAAGCCCTTGTGCGCCAGGCCGCTGAAGAGTGCGGCGCCGCGGCCATTGAGCTTGAAGAATAGCGTCACCGCTGGTGTATGGAACATACCGGGCCGGGTGTTTGTTGGAACATCCGGCCCGGTTGTTTTATTGTGCTTCCGCGACAAATGCGTCATGGCAAGGAGTCGTGCCTGGCTGTGGGGACGAAACGATCCTCTGGCATACGCATCGCGATGGAGATTGCTTCGTCGCTTTGCTCCTTGCAATGACAGATGGGGCGTCGCTCCTCGCCCCGGACAGTCGCACCGGGCTCCGGGTCAGGCCCGGAGTAGTGACGGACGATGCGGCTGTCATGCCGGACGCCGATCCGGCATGACAGTCTTTTTTCCAGACTCCGGTTTTCTCCGGAGTGACGGAGACACGGTTAACCACGGGCTACACGCCCGCATTAAACAAAGGAGATTCCCATGGGAAAATTCCGTGACAGTCAGACCGCCCGCAACCTGATGCTTTCCTTTGCCGGCGAGTCCCAGGCCCGCAACCGGTACACCTATTTCGCCCGCCGGGCCTTTGAAGAGGGGTTTGTGCAGATTGCCGACATTTTCGATGAGACCGCGGACCAGGAGTGCGAGCACGCCCTGCGGTTTTTCAAGTTTTTCAACGGCGGAGAGATGGAAATTACCGGCAGCTTTCCCGCCGGCGTGATCCAGGCCACCTACGACAACCTGGTGGCCGCGGCCGACGGCGAACGGTTTGAACACAGCAAGCTGTATCCGGGTTTCGCGAAAACCGCCCGGGAAGAAGGATTTGACCGGGCCGCCGACACCTGGGACGCCATCAGCGTGTCCGAGCGGCAGCATGAAAAACGGTACCGGGACCTGGCCGCCAACATCCTGGCCGACCGCGTGTTCTCACGGGAAAAGCCCACCGTGTGGCGCTGCAAAAACTGCGGCTACCTGCACACCGGCACCGAGGCCCCGGAAAAATGCCCGGCCTGCGTCATGCCCCAGGCCTATTTCGAGCTGCTGGGTGAAAACTGGTAGACGGAAAGGTCGCTTTGCGGCACAACGACGGACTTTCTCGTCATTGCGACACTTCCCCGTCATTGCAAGGGGCGAAGCGACGAAGCAGTATCCTTCCCGCATGGACAGGATTGCTTCGCTGCGCTCGCAATGACGCCTGTCCGTTCAGGATTGCTTCGCTTGCGCTGGCCATGACCCGTATGTTTTGATCGATTTCGATCCCGACAGCGATCCCGATTCCGATTTTGATTCGGATGAAGCCCTGCCGAGGCCTTATGAAATGGCCTTCGGTACTATGCGTCCAGTCCCAGGGTGCCGCCGGGGTTCATGATGTTGTGGGGATCGAAATGGCGTTTGAGCGCCCGCAGCACGGCCATCTGTTCCGCGCCCAGGTGCGCCTCCATTTTCGGGCCCATCATGCGTCCCACGCCGTGGTGATGGCTTAACGACCCGCCGTGCGCCACGATGGCGTCGATGACGCCGCGCTGAAACACGCGAAACTCCTCGACCCCGATCATGGGCATGATGAAAATAAAATACAGGTTGGTGCCCTGGCCGTAAAAATGGGAGGCATGGGTCATGCACACGGCTTTGGCCCGATCTTTTATGTACTTGCGCACACCCTGATGGACGCGATGCAGGTTGTCCCACGTGACCGATGTCTCCAGGGTGTCGATGAGAATGCCGATGTCGTTCAAGTCCTCCCGCATGTAAGGGTCTTTGAACCGGGAGGCAAACCACTTGCTCGCCGGATAGGTGGTCAGGTACATGCCGCCATGGGCCCTGCACACGCGGCCGATGTTTTTCTTCACATTGGCCGTAAATCCCTTTTCACCGTCGGCCTGGCCCAGCATCAGGCAGCGCCGGCCGGGCTTCATGCCGCGGAAAGCCAGAAACCGGTCGACCGGGGTGCCGGTAATGCCGTACATGTTCATGGCCACGTCGGTCTCCTCGGCATCGGATATGCGCATCACCGACGGCATGCCGAACTCGCCCTGGCTGATGTTCCGGGCCGCGCTCACCGCCGATTCCCAGTCCGGAAACATGAAAGAAAAGCGCCGGGTATTCTCCGGCATGTACTTGAACACCTTCATGGTCAGGCCCACCAGCACGCCAAAGCATCCCTCGCTGCCCTTCATGATGTCGTTGACCTTGGGGCCGGTGGCCGTGCCCGGATAGTCCAGTGTTTTGAACGATCCCACGGGCGTGACATACTCCTGGCTGATCACCAGGTCACAGGCGTCCCCGTAATAGGAGGAGGACTGGCCCGACCCCAGGGTGACCACCCACCCGCCCACCGAGGAATACTCGAAGGACTGGGGGAAATGGCCGCCGGTGTAGCGGTGTCTGGCGCCGAACGTTTCAGGCGCGCTGTTTAAGGCCGCCTCGTAGGCCGGGCCCATGATGCCCGGCTCCACGGTGATGGTCTGGTTGGCTTCGTTGAATTCGATCACCCGGTTCATGTGAGTGCCCATGGCCAGGGTCACGCCGCCGCCCACGCTGTCCAGACCCAGGGTGACCGAGCTGCCGCCGCCGTAAACCCGCATCGGTATCCGCTTCTGATGGCAATGGGCCACGATGGCGGCCACATCCTTTTTATCCCTGGGATGGACCACGCAGTCGGCCACATGCCCGGCCCGGCCGGCGCGGAGCCTTAAAAGGTCTTCCATGGCCTTGCCCGAGGCATAGCAGAGCCGGCTGTAATCGTCGACGGCGACATTCTCCTTGCCGACGATGGCGGCCAGGGCCGCCACGTCATCGGAAGAAAGCCGGCGGGGAATATCGTACTTCACCGGCTGTTCACCGGTCTCCGGCCGCCTTTTCAGGTCGGCTTCGGACAGCCCCAGGGTCTGCCGGATCACCCGGAGAAACCCGGCGCTGGGGTGTTTGAAAGCGTCCGGCGCGCCCCACTTGAAAATCGACCGGTAAGTCCCCGGCTGCGGCGGGGTGCTGATCCATTCAGGGGTGTTTCCGCTGTGCGTGCTCATGGTGCCTCCATATAAATATTTTGTTTCACTTTTATCCTTGCTCGTAATCTTACTCGTGATCTCCCGCCTGTCTCAATTTCGATCCCGATAGCGATCAGGCAACGGGAAACCCGGCCCTCCGTTGCCGATGGCGGCCTGAAGGCCGCCGCTACTTATTCTTGCTCGTGATCTTACTCTTGCTCGTGCTCGTGCTCTTGCTCGTGATCGTGATCGTACCCGTGATCTCCTGCCCGTCT
>JBMORB010000441.1:0-5772 GCA_049320925.1 Thermodesulfobacteriota bacterium
CATGGCCGTGCTGGCCGGGTTCGTCAACCGGTTTTTCGCCCTGCCGGCCAAACTTTCCTCGGTGGGCGCATTCCCGCTTTCCAGGGAGACCGCGGCCGTCCTGGATAGCATCGGCATCTGGCTCTTCTTTGTTTTTATCAGCATTTTCGCGATATGGGTCATCGGTACCTTTGTGATGAACATTAAAAAGCTCAGGGGCGGGGAGGTATAGTATCATGACATCGACATCCAGTAAGAAGGAATTGTTCGGCGGCATAGTGTTGCTGGCGGGTTTTGTGGCAGTGCTGATCGCCTTTTTCATGCCGCTGTATCATGGGCATAATGGATTGAATTATCTTGATAGTCTTTTCAACTCCATTTCCAAGGGGTCGGCCTACTATATCCCCGCCATTCGCGAGGAGGTAGGCAAGACTCAGGCGGGGAAACAGATCACCGTGCGGCTGGCTTACGGCACCGAGGAGCAGGCCTCCCAGAGCGCGCTCCTGTTCACCCAGGCCCGGGCCGATGTGGCAACCGAGGGAAGCGCGGTGACGGTGACCGGCGACTTCGGTGCCATTCTCAACGCCTGCCTGGAAGATGCTGATACCCTGTTTCACAACGATGGAGAAAAGCTTCAGGCAAAATACGGCATTGATGGGAAAACGGTGCTGTTCAACTGGTGGACCAGCCTGAAGGCCATGCAGAAGGAGCTCAACAAACAGGAGAGCTTTGACGAGGCCAAGGTCGCCTACACGGTCATGACCAAGGCGGTGGAGTGTTCCTACAATTATTACAAGATAGTCCCGGACCGCATCACCGACCGGATGGGCATCGTGATCTTTGCATTGGTCTTTTATGTGATCTATACTCTGTGGTACGGATATGCCATCCTGTTCATCTTTGAAGGATCAGGATTGCAGATCAGCCACTGACGTGGATTTCCATAATATTTCCCGATGGAAGCCGACCATGAGGTTTGTCTGGTTGATGCAAACCGGCTCGTGAAACATTCGGGTTGACCGTTACACTGACACCCGGCAAAAGCAGCACCGCGATGGTTTTGGAGCGCCGGTGATACCGGCGCTCCAAAACATTGGATGCCATGAAACGACTGTTTGATTTTTTCAAATCGCGCTTCAGCAGACAGCCCTCGACCGATGGCGTGGATGTGGAAGGACTCCGCATTGCCTTCAAGGAACGCTATCATCACTTCAAGCTGCTGCTCAACGCCAACAACAGCGCCCTTGAAATCATGACCGCCATCGAACAGGCGCTGGCCGGCAAGCGGCCCTTTGGCATGTCCTTTGTCAAGAGCAACTGCATCGCCATCACCGTTTGCCTGATGCGCCTGCTCAAACACCTGGAACAGCTTTCCGGCGGCAAGTACAATCAGCTTTACGCCCGTTTCGATGAGATATGGGGCCGGGTCGGGGCGCTGATCGAGCAGAAAAAGGAAATGGTCGACACGCGGCTGGTGATCCCTCTGGCCGCCGTGGACCGCACCATGGCCGACCTGGTGGGCAGCAAGATGGCCAACCTGGGCGAACTGCGCAACAAGGTGGAACTGAAGGTGCCGGCCGGTTTTGTCATTACGGCCCGGGCCTGCCAGTCCTTCATTGAGCACAACGACCTTCAGTCCGAGATCGACCGCCGGTTCATCGCCGCCGACATTACCGACATGGAGGCGCTTTACACCCTGAGCGCGGAGATCCGGGACCTGATCCTGCGGGCCGCTATCCCAGGGGACCTGGAAAATGAAGTAATGGCCGCCTGTGACATCCTTGAACAGGAGATGGGCGGGCCGGTCTCCATGGCGTTAAGGAGCAGCGCCATGGGCGAGGATTCCGCGGCCAACTCCTTCGCGGGGCAATACCGTTCTGAACTCAATGTGCCGCGGGCGGCCCTGTTTGACAAGTACCGGGAGATCGTGGCCAGCAAGTACAGCATCACCGCCATCACCTATCGTCTCAACAAGGGCATTCGGGACGAAGACATTGCCATGAGCGTCGGATGTCTGGCCATGGTGGACGCACGAAGCGGCGGCGTGATGTACACGCGCAATCCCCTGGATACCGGCGACGACTCGGTGTTCATCAACGCGGCCTGGGGCCTGCCCAAGGCGGTGGTGGACGGAAGCGTGGACTGCGACCTGTTTGTAGTGGAACGGCGGGACCCCATGGGGATCACCTTCAGGGACATCAGGGAAAAATCGAGCCAGTTTCTCTGTTTTGCCGACAACGGCGTCTGCCAGACCGAGATCACCGGCCGGGAAAGCGGCCAGCCTTCCATCAGCGACCCCGAGGCCCTGGCCCTGGCGGCCCTGGCAGTGCGCCTGGAGACGTATTACGGATCGCCCCAGGATATCGAGTGGGCCGTTGCCCGGGATGGGACCCTTTACATGCTCCAGTGCCGGCCGTTGCAGCAGATGGCGGCCCTGAAAATGGATTACCCGGAGGCCTTTGCCCGAAAGGCCGAAGAAAACCTGCTGGTCTCGGGCGGCACCGCCATCTGCCCGGGAGTGGCTGCCGGCGAAGTCTTTGTCGTAAGAAATCCCGAGGACATGATCCATTTCCCCGACGGTGGGGTGCTGGTGACCCGCCAGGCTTTGCCGCTGTGGGCCTCCCTGCTGAACCGGGCCGCCGCCGTGCTGACCGAGCACGGCACTTTTGCCGGTCATCTGGCTAATGTGGCCCGTGAGTTCAAGGTGCCGGCTGTTTTCGGCCTTCAGGGCATTGCCGACCGGCTGAAGACCGGGGACAAGGTGACGGTAGATGCCGGTAGAGCGATTGTTTACAGCGGCATCCTGGAAATCCCCGCGCCCGCGGAGGCGGAAGGAAAGAGCCTCATGGCAGGCAGCCCTGTCTATAACGTGCTTCTGGATGTCAGCCGTCATATCATCCCCTTGAATCTTCTGGACCCCTATTCGTCGGACTTCAAACCTGAAAACTGCAAAACCTTTCATGACATTACCCGGTTTGCCCATGAAAAATCGGTGCAGGAGATGTTTAATTTCGGAAAGGAGCACAATTTTTCCGAGCGATCCAGCAAACAGCTTTATTACAAGGTCCCCATGCAGTGGTGGATTTTAAACCTTGACGATGGCGTCCGTGAGGGGGCAGGCCAGGGAAAATATATTCATCTGGAGGAAATCGCTTCTATTCCCATGATGGCCCTCTGGGAAGGGATTGTTGCGATCCCGTGGGACGGCCCTCCGCCCATCGACAACAAGGGATTGGCCGCCGTGATGTTCCGTTCCACGGCCAACCGGGACCTGGTCCCCTATACGCGGTCCGCCTACGCGGAACGTAATTATTTTATGATTTCAAAGCACTTTTGCAGCCTTACGTCCCGGCTGGGGTATCATTTTTCCATTGTGGAGGCCCTGGTCAGCGAGCGGACCCCGGAAAACTACATCAGCTTCCGGTTCAAGGGCGGCGCCGCGGACAGCCAGCGGCGGGTTCGACGGATCCAGTTTATCGCCGATATTCTCGCGGATCATGCCTTCAGGGTGGACCTTAACAGGGACAACCTGGTGGCCCGGGTGGAGGGATTTGAGATGGACTACATGCTGGAACGGCTGAGGATACTGGGATACCTGGTCCTTCATACCCGTCAGCTGGACATGATCATGTCCAATGAGTCGGCCATTGTCTACTACCGGAAGAAGATCGACGGCGACATCAGGAAAGTGGTGGCGGCCGGTTATCCTGGGGGACAGAACTGATTTTCGTGCGTTTTCAGTCCGGATATTTCACGAGTGAAGTCGGCACCGGATACAAGGTGCCCGTGCCATGGGTGTCGGAAACCGGAGGTGCCGTGTCGGGGATTTTTATAGACTGTAAAGGGAATTTCCGGCCGCGGCACGGCCGCCTCTGTGCTCCCGGCCACCGGCAAAGCGCCGGAAAGTGGGTGGGCATCGGCGTGCCTGCCCGATAGCCGATGGCAGGGCCACAGGGACAGCAGCGCCGTCCTGCGTGAAGCATCCTGGCCGTCTGGCAATGTGTGTGTCACAGATTACCCGGATGGCGTTGGCATGGGGATTGCTGCTTTTTTGATGCATAAACTGGTTATTCATTATATATGGTCTTGAAAGAGAGCGCTCAAATGACACCCGCAAAGGAACAGACGGATTCATATTATTCGCTGCTGACCCGAAGACTCATCATGACGGTGATTGTGGTCTCATTCACCCCCATGGTGATGGTCATCGCCATCCTGCTGCATCAGTTCGAGGCCTCGTATCATGAAAAAACTTACGCGCATCTGAACGAGGTGGTGCTCAAGCACAAGCAGAACATCGACACTTTTTTAAAAGAAAAGCTGGCCAATATCCAGGAACTGGTCGCCACCATCCCTTTTACCACCCTTTCGGACAAGACAATGATGGGCCGGGAACTGCAGAACCTGAAAACGGCCTATGGGGATGTGTTTGTGGACATGGGGCTTGTGGACGGCCAGGGCCGCCAGACGGCTTATGCCGGGCCCTATCAGCTGGACGATGCCTTTTACGGGGATGCCGAGTGGTTTCAAAAGGCGATCACGCAGCCTTACTATATCAGCGATGTGTTCATGGGTCTCCGGGGAACGCCCCATTTTATTATTACCGTACGGCGTTACTCCAATGAAGTGCCGTGGGTGCTGCGGGCCACCATCGATTTCAGGGCCTTTAACACCCTGGTGGAAAACCTGAGGCTGGGGAGAACCGGTTTTGCCTTTATTGTCAACCGCAACGGGGATTTTCAGACCCGGCCGCCCCTGGGGGGGCTGACGGAAAACACCGATTATGAAGAATGGGGGGGCCGGTTGGCCCGGTCCCATGAAAAAGTCCTGATATTCGAAAGAAAAGATGTTGCTTCAGGAAATAAGAACCTGTACGCGGTGGCCAGCCTGAAGGACAACAACTGGCTGCTGGTTTTCAAACAGGAAACCCGGGACGCGTTTTCCGATTTAAACCGCATGGTGCAGAGCGCCGTGTTGATTTTCGTTCTGGGCGGTCTGGCCATCATCATCATGGCCGTCTTGCTGTCCCGGCGCATGGTCCGACGGATCAAAAGGGCTGACAGCGAAAAGCAGACCCTCAACCAGCAGGTCATTGAAACCGGCAAGCTGGCGTCGGTGGGTGAACTGGCCGCCGGCATCGCCCACGAGATCAACAATCCCGTGGCCATTATGGTGGAGGAGGCGGGCTGGATAGGGGACCTTCTGGAAGACGAATCCCTGAAAAACAACCCCAACCTGCCGGAAATCCAGCGGGCCATCACCCAGATCGGCACCCAGGGCCGGCGCTGCAAGGAGATTACCCACAAGCTGCTCAGTTTCGCCCGTAAAACCGACTCCACGGTAAAGGACGTTCAGCTCAACGATTTGATTGCGGAAATCGTGGAACTCTCCGGCCAGATGGCCAAATTGAGCAAGGTCAATATCGTCACGGAACTGACGCCGGACCTCCCTTACGTGACCCTTTCACCGTCGGAGATGCAGCAGGTGATGCTCAACCTGATCAACAACGCCATAGACGCCATGGAAAAGACCGGCGGCACGATCCGGGTTTCCACCAAGATGAGCAAACTGGAAAAGGATCATATCGTCATCGTGGTGGAAGACGACGGCCCCGGTATTCCGGAAGCCAACCTGCCCCTGATATTCAATCCCTTTTTTACCACCAAGCCGGTGGGAAAAGGAACGGGCCTGGGCCTTTCCATCTGTTACGGGATTGTCGAGAAGATGGGAGGGAAGATCGATGTGACCAGCAAGGTGGGGGAGGGCACCCGTTTCCGCGTCTGGATTCCCTAC
>JBMORB010000442.1:0-5739 GCA_049320925.1 Thermodesulfobacteriota bacterium
GTTAAATGTTCTTGCAAAAAACACTTATACCCGAGAGGACAACCGCGCGCCACCCCGGCTCTCTTAAGGGGCCGGGGCGGCGCTTTACCATCTGCCGGAAGTGTCCGGGAAGATCTTAACTTTTACAACAAATCGGTGTGGCGAAAGGGTTTGCTGTTAAGAAAAGTATCCTGTCCCCGGATTTTGTGTGAATGAATCAAGTTAGTCACTCATCCAAATCCGTGTAAATTCTTTCTTGCTTGAATCCCAGAAGAAAACAGAATGAGCACTTTCAAACGAGAAGTAACTAATCCCAGGGGATTTAAGCGTCAGGACTTCTGGCTCATTGCCTTTGCAGTCCCAGTAACCTTTTCCGCATGCCGTTTTGTATTGCCCTGGCTCTATAAGAGAAATACCCATGAACAGTTTTTCTGTTTCCCTTTTATTTTCATCAAGGGACAGCATTGTATGAGTACCATCTTTCCGCCTCAAAAGCACAAAGAGCCCAAATGTGTTTTTAGCGGTATTGGTCAGAATCCATGCATCATCTACTATGCCGTCGCTATTGAAATCAGCTTCAATGTGGTTTGGCACTTGCTGCTTTGTGAATGATAAATCCTCTGAGGCATAGTCTGACTCGGTTGCTGGCTTCCATCCAGCGGGGAATTCTGGCTTGGATTTAGCCAGTACGAGAGAAGACAGTGTGATTAATATGACGGCGAATGTTAAAATGAATTTCTTCATATTTAATCGCTTTGGGTTAATTCCCCACAGCTTGCTGCGGGTTAGTCTATTCAAATGCGGCAAAGATAAGCGGTCTTGGCCCTCAGAATTCTCTCCACGGAGCGTCGGGCCTGCACCCGATGCGCGTCCGACGCGCGCATCAGCTCCATGAAGGTCTCCACCACCTGCTGCCGGTCCGGCCCCTTGTGGCACACCAGCAAAAGGTCGATGTCGGCGTTGTCCGCGCATTTGACCACCTGGTCGATGGCATAATGGTTGTGAATGGCGCCCATGTCCAGGTCGTCGGTCATCACCAGACCGTCATACCCCATTTTTCCCCGCAGCAGGTCCTTTGCAATGGCCGCCGACATGCTGGCCGGCAATTCCCCGTCCATGGCGGTGTAGCGGATATGGGAAAGCATGATGCCGCACACCTCCTGTGCAATGGCGGCCCGAAACGGCACCAGATCGGAGTTTTCCATCACCGCGGCGTCGATGTCCAGCCGGGGCTGGTCGATATGGGAGTCGGCCGTGGTGCGTCCGATGCCGGGAAAGTGCTTGGCCACGGCCATGACCCCGGCCTGCTGCAATCCTTCGATGACAAGCCCCCCCAGCCGGGCCACGATATGGGGACCGCCGGGAAAGGCGCGGCGGGCCATGACGCTGCCGGCCGTGCCGTCGGCCACGTCCATCACCGGCGCCATGTTCATGTTCACGCCGATGCTTTTTAATTCCAGCGCCGTGATGTCCGCGAACCGGCGCGCTTCGTGGTCTTCAACGATAAAAGGATTTCCCGGAAACTGGGTAAACGGCGGCTTGAGCCGGACCACCTGCCCGCCCTCCTGGTCGATGGCCACAAACAGCGGCGGCAGGCCGCATGAAGCGACATAGTCCTGGGCCGACGCGCACAGGTCCCGTATCTGCCCGGGGGTTTCCAGGTTCCTGGAAAAAAGAATGATGCCCCCCACCTTCAGGGTGTCGATCAGGTATTTCAGGTCATCATTGAGAAGGACGCCGTCAAAGCCGGCCATCAGCCGCTGGCCCGCCAGCATGGCGTGGGAAAATCCGGACAGGGTTGCCGGAATGCTGTCTGCCGCTGTCATGGGTCTGCCATCCGTCATACGCTTTTGCGGAACTGGGCGATCTGCCGGGAAACCGCCACCAGGTGATCGTCTTCATCCCAGATCTGGCCGTCCTCTTCCACGATCCCGTTGTGAACAAAACGGGATCGGAACGCGCACTTGAGCCACGGGCTGGAGGGCAGGCGGCGGATGTTGACCGACATCTCCAGGGTGGGCACCCAGGCCACCATGCCGTGGCTGGCCAGCACCGCCGGCGGAAAAGCGTCGGTGGCCAGGAGTACCGAAAGCATGTCAAAAGGCCGGTCGTTCTTGAAGCGGATCCATCCCTTCTGTTCGGAGACGTCGGACAGGTTCCCGGTGGTCAGCCAGCCGGCGCAGGCCGGGTCCAGGCGCACATCCATCTGGTGAAAAAGGGTGTAGCCGGGAATAACGGGAAATTCCACGCAGTCCTGCCGGGAGGCCAGCACCGGCGGCGGGTCTTCATACCGGATTTCCGCGTCACCGGCCCCCGGATCGGTCAGGGTGCACATGGCAAAGACCTTTTTATCGCCTTCCCGCTCCAGCGACGCCTGCCAGCGCTCAAAGCGCGCGGAGGCCCCCAGCGGCGCCACTGAAAGGTCGGCTTCGCCGGGAACGCACCGGGACACGAAATTGGCCGTGAAAATCGTGATCCACTGCTTTTCCGCGTGCTGCAGCACGGCGTTGGCCATCATGGCCATAAGATACCCGCCGTCCGGATTGTTGTTCACCGACCAGTTGGGCGTCACGGTTGCCGAAAACAGCCGGTCGGCCTGCTGTTCCAGCGCGATATCCCGGTCAAACTGATGCATGGGCGACTCTCCTGACTGCTCCTCACAAAACAAATTGTTTCTTCCGCTTGCGCTTCATCTTACCCCTGACCCGGATATTGCCCGGGTTGATTAACGTCTCATCTGGTCCAGGATCACCGCCTCGATGCGCTCCGGCGCCTTTAAAAAGAACCGCAGCGTCAAATCCGGGGACCACATCCAGCGCTGCCGCCGCCTGGGGTTGCGGGAACGGATTTCCAGGCACCTGCCCAGCAGCCCCTTCTGGCAGGAAACCCCGGTGATCGTTTCAGGATCGCCCTCCGGGTTTTTGCCGCCAAACCACATGGCGATCTCCTGGGTCATGCAGTGAAAAAAAACCGTCAGCACCAGACACCGCCGGTCAGTCACCACCAGGCGCGTCTGCCACAGCGGCGCCAGATTGAACCCGATGCGGTAACTGGGAAAAGTCCGGCTTGATATGGCGCGAAAATGCCGCTGCTCCAGCACCACGCGCTCTCCCGCCGGCAGCGGCGAAGGTTTCCCCGGCTTCAGAAGCCTTATGCCCAACGGCGCCCTCCTGTTTTCTCAAAACCGCCAGACCGTCTGACCACGTTCCGGTTTTTATCGCAGCATCCTAATCCGGCGGACCGGTGGTGTCAACATGGGACGATCATGGGACAAGCGCCTTGCAGCAACGACCCGGCCATTCCTGGCCTGAAAACCTCCTGTCCGAGGGAGGGCACCCTGTCAAGAAAAATATGGTGTCCCCGAAATTGTGGACGTCCCCCTATGCCCCGGGAGGAGGGGGGGAGGGGGGTTATAAATATCTTGCGCGCAGTCCCGTTCGTTTGGCCGCGGCTACTTGCTGCCGATCAGATGAAACAAACAAATCCGCCTGCCACTCAAGCGCACAGGCAATATGCAGAGCATCCATTGCGCGCAAGGGGCTGGCCTCCAGAAGCAGGGTTGACTGTGCAATAATGGCGGGCGTGATGTTTATCATCTCGATATCCTGTACATCCTCGGCCAGGCGTTGTTTGGCCAGAGAATAGTCCTGAAGCGTCAAACTCTTCTCGCGCAGCCTTCTGTTTAAGGCGGAGATGATTTCAGGAATGCACAGAACACTCAGGCCAAGCATGGATGCTTCCCGGCAGATATCCTCAACCTGCTGGCTTCCCTCTTCTTCAACAAACCGTTTGGCAAATGCGGAGGAGTCCAGAAAGGTTTTCATTTAGGCAGGTGCCGTTCATCAAGAATAGCCTGGGACAGAGACTTGCCTTTTACCGACAATCGCAACCCCGGCCGCTTCCATGAAGGGGTCGTCGTTTCTTCCGGCCGGACAGGAGAAACCTCAGCTATTGCCCTGCCATGGCGTAAAACCCGGATCGTCTCTCCTTGCTCAACAGCACTGAACAATACGGATGCCTGCTGCCTGAACTCTGTGAAAGTCACGGTTTTCATTGCTCACCTCTTTTTGTACATTAATGTACATTATTGTGGTCAGCCAGACAAGAAAAATCTGAATGCCACACAAATCAAAATCGATATCGGGATCGGGATCGAAATCGAAACCCGTCCGTGGCAAAAAGCGGGAGGGCCGTTGCTTGCGATCCTTGCCACGAACGGAAACCTTCTACCCGGGGAAAAAGCGCTGTTAAGAAAAATATGATGTCCCGAAATTACGATGTCCCCGAAATTACGCGGTCGAGGTCGGGATCAAAATCGATCAAGACTACGAGTAAGAGTAAGAAAGCGGTATGGGGTCATCGATACCGATAGCGATACCGATAGCGATTTGGATTTGGGTGCCTTCCCTCATGATTCGATATTCCCTGTTCGATATTCGATATTCAAAAACCGGCGTTCACAGGGTGCCACGGGCGAAGCGACAGCTTGCCCGTGAACGGCCGGGCTTTTCTGAAAGCCCACGGGCAAGCCGCAGGCGGCTTTGCCCGTGCCACCCGGCAAAGTTTTGTCATGCCCACACCAACACGTGAGGTGGCCTTATGAAACATCCGGGTTAACCAGCGCAAACCATGCAGACCTGGATGCCGCCCTGTCAAAGGTCAGCACATAATCACAACCCGACAGGCGGGCCGAGGAAGCGATAAGAAGATCGGAAAGCCCGACCTTTGACTCCCGAGCCGCTGCGGTAAAATACCGGAGCACAGGCTGGGCCTCAAACGTCAAAATGGGCATCAATAGCAGCGCCTCCAGGGAATCGAGAATCTCGTCGCGTGTTGTTTCATAAACCGATTCCAGCACCCAAACGACTTCAAGCACCACAAGCAAAGGTATAAACAGGGACTCCCGGTTCGTTTCAGCTCTCTTGAATATGTTATAAACAGCTTCAGCCTGTTTTTTGTCGTCTTTTACAAGAAAACGAATCAACAGGTTGGTATCCAGTGCTTTCATTTGGCCCGCTCTTTTAGTTTCTGCCGGACAGCGGCATCCATCGCCTCGACGGAAACGGGTTTGCGACCGGGTTTGTGCAGCCTCCCAAAAACATCATCCACCCTTCTGACAACAGGCTTACAGACAACCTCGCCGTTTTCGGTGATGACAAACTCCAGCTTGTCTCCCGCATGCAGTCCCAGGGATTGCCGAACCGAAACGGGAATGGTGATCTGGCCTTTACCGGTTAAGGTTGCTAGCGGCATGCTTTTCTCCTTACTTTTTTTATTTTTCCTTACTTTACCGTAAGGGGAACGCCATAAAAAGTCAAGTATGAAAATAGTGCCTTGAAAATAGTGCCTGAACAGATATGTTTTGTAGTTCGCCAGCCCGGGCGCCACTGCTCTTGCGCTTCTTATCATGGAAACACCCTGTCAATATGGTGCCGTTCATGTCAAGAAATAGATACACTGCCCCCGGAATTACGGAATTCTAACAATCTGAATACCACACAAATCGAAATCGATATCGGGATCGAAATCGAAACCCGGTCGTGGCAAAAGCACCTTTTGATGCCTCAAAAGGTGCTTTTAAGCCTGTTTTAACGGTGTTATTTAAACCTTTATGTCTTTTTATTCAGCGCTTTAGCTTGGTCCGACCCAGCGCGGCACAATTGACCGGGATACAAACTTTTATACTGTTTCGATAAGTAAGATGTCGCCTGAATTGACGAGTGTTTTCCCTTTATCGAAATCGATATCGGGATCGGGATC
>JBMORB010000443.1:0-5736 GCA_049320925.1 Thermodesulfobacteriota bacterium
AAAGCCCCTGATCGTGGGACCCTGGCCAGCGCGGACGGCAAACACGGCGCCTTTTTGATCGAAATGGAAAAATCCGCCGTGGACCCGGGGACGGAGCTTATTCTGGACCCGGCCAAGGGCATGACCCAGGATAACCTTTATCCCCAGGTGACCAATGACGCCATCGAACGCATTCTGGCCCGGCCCATGTATGCGGGACTCCGTTTTTACCACACGGGCGACGCGGCCCTGGGCTCCGTCTACAACCGCATCACCCGGGGGGAGAGCCTCCGCCTGGGAATCATCTCGGCCCTTCTCATCGGCGGGCTGCTTTTTTTCTTTTTCCGCACGCCCCTGGGTGTTCTGGGCCCCATAGGCGTCGTTCTGCTAGCCATTCTGATCGCCACGGGCTTTGTGGGGTTCATGGGCTGGGAACTGGATATCATGTACGCCATGCTTCCCGGCACCATCGTCACCGTGGGCGTGGCCAGCGCGGTTCATATTCTTACGGAATACACGTCAAGCCACAAACAGCTGAAGGACAAGCGCGTCGCCATCCGCAAGGTCATGCTGATGCTCGGCTCGCCCTGTCTTTTCACGATGCTGACCGACGTGGCCGGGTTCGGTTCCACCAACGTCTCTTCCATCAAGGCCCTTCAGCACTTCGCGGTTTACAGCGCCGTGGGGGTGATCGCGGCCTTTCTGCTGACCATGACCCTTTTCCTTTCGATTCTGACGATGTTCGGAACCCCCTCTTCATCCGGAGGAAAAACAGGGGACCGGCCGGCGGAGGCCGACGACCGGAAACGGGAAAAACATTTTTCCATCCATTGGTTCGCGGCCCTGGCCCGTTTCGATGCCCGCCATCCATGGAAGATTACCATCGGCTGGACGGCCTTTTTCATCCTGGTCAGTTCCGGAATGACTTTTTTGACGGTGGATTCCAATTTTCTCACCGAATTTTCGGAAAAGCTGCCTGTCCGCAAGGCCACCGAGTATGTGGACCGCGTCATGGTGGGCGCGGGCGGGTTCAGCTACCTTTTTGATTCCGGCGAGCCCGACGGCATCAGCGATCCCGAATTTTTAAAGCGGGTGGAGCGCATTCAAAACCGGGTCAATGAAGAAACGGCGCTGGTGATGAAGACCATGTCCATCGTGGACCTTATCAAGGACATCAACCAGGCTTTTCACAACGAGGACCCCGCTTATTATGTGCTGCCCGAAAATCGGGATCTCATCGCCCAGTATCTGCTGCTGTACGAAATGGCCGGAGGCGAGGAGATCGGCAATTACATCGCCGGGGACTGGCAGCGGGTGAACCTGCAGGTCCACTGCAAGCTGCAACCTTCCAGTGTTTACAAAAAGGTGACGGAGAATGTGGCGCAGTTTATTGAAAGTCACTACAAACCGTCCGAGCGACCGGTGCTGACCGGCAGCGGTTTCTTGTGGATCAAGCTCGTCGACTACATCGTCGACAGCCAGATTATGGGGTTTTCGGTGGCTTTCTTGGTCATCGCCGTCATGATGTGCGTGGTCATGGGGTCGATCCGGATCGGCCTGCTGGCCATGGTCCCCAACCTGGCGCCGGTGCTCGTGACCCTGGGAATCATGGGCTGGGCTCACATTCCGTTGGACTATGTCAAGCTGCTGGTCGCCAGTATCGCCATCGGCATCGCCGTGGACGACACCATCCATTTTATCCTGCGGTACCGGCTTGAGTTCTGGCGCGACCGCAACTACCACCGGGCGCTGGAAGCATCCCTTAACGACGTGGGCCGTTCCATTTTCATCACCACCATTGCCCTTCTGGCGGGGTTCGCGGTGAACCTGCTGTCGGTCATGGACAGCATCGTCGAGTTCGGGTTCCTGACGCTTATCACCCTTTCGGTGGCGGCCCTGGCCGACTATTTTCTCACCCCGGCGCTCATCATGATCACCAGGGCGTTCGGCCCGGAACAGGAAATCGGAGCGGAGGAGGCCGCGCCGCAAAAGGCCGGCTGAGCGGTTTGCCGGAGAAAGGGCGGCTTACAGCCGTTGCCGGCGCATCAGACGGAGTTTCTCGATCAGCAGGAAGAGAAAGAAAGCCGCGCCGGCCACCAGGATGATGGTGGCGCCGGATGTCAGGTTAAAAGCGTAGGAAAGCCACAGGCCGGTCAGGGTGAACAGAATCCCCAGCAGGCTGGCGCCCGCCATCATGTGAAAAAGGGACCGGGCGTATTTTTCCATGATAAAGGGCGGGATGGTGAGCAGGGCGATGACCAGGATCAGGCCCACCACCTGGATCACCATCACGATGGAGACCGCCAGCATGCCGATCATCATGAAGTAGAGGGGTCCCACGGCCACGCCCCGCACCCTTGCGAATTCCTCGTCGTAAGATATGGCCAGCAGGTCGTTGTAGAAAACCATTACCAGCGCCACGATCCCCGTTCCCAGTCCCGCCATGATCCACAGGTCTTTTGCCGGCACCGTGAGAATGCTGCCGAACAGGTAGCTTATCAGGTCCACGTTGTAGCCCGGTGTCAAATCCAGCAGAATCACGCCCACGGCCATGCCCACGGCCCAGATCACGCCGATGATGGCGTCGGCCCGGTGCCTGGCCCGCAGCGTGATCCCGGCCATGATAAGGGCGGCGGCCAGGGCAAATCCCAGGGTGCCGGCCAGGTAGGACCAGCCCAGGAAAAAGGCCAGCCCGATGCCGCCGTAGGCCGCGTGGGCGATGCCGCCGGACAGAAACACGATGCGGTTGACCACCACCAGGGAGCCCATGATCCCGCAGATCACCGCGGCCAGCAGGCCGGCGGCCAGGGCGTTTCGCATGAACTCGTATTGAAGGGCGTCGATGCCGAACATGGGCTTATGTTTTCCGGATTTTGATAAAGGGTGACAGGCCGCCTCTGGCCGCCATGCAAACCGGGCAGACGGCTTCCACGGCGCAGGACGGGCATGGGGTGTCGTTCATGATACCGCCCGGCTGGGCCGAGCGATGGGCGTGAAGTCCCCGGTTGACGCAGGCCACCGAGTTGACATGGCGGGAAACGGCCAAAAGGTCATGGCTGACCATCACGATGGTGACCTGTTGATTCAGATGATGCAGCAGGTCGAAAAAATCGGCCTGCCCCTTGGTGTCGATGCTGGCCGTGGGCTCGTCAAGCAGCAGAAGCCGGGGCCGGGTGACCAGTGCCCGGGCGATAAAGACCCGCTGGCGCTGTCCGCCGGAAAGCCCGCCGATGCGGCTGCCGGCATGACCGGCCATGCCCATCTGTTCCAGGGCGGCCATGGCTTCGCTTCTGTGAGCGGCCGGCCGGCCGACCCACCGTTTGCCGGGGGCCAGTTTTCCCATCAGCACCACATCCAGCGCGGTGATGGGAAAGTCGAGGTTCAGGTGAATGTCCTGGGGCACGTAACCGATATGGCAGGAGGCCTTTTCCGGGCGCAGGCCCAGCACTTGAATGGTCCCCTTCTGCGGTTTGAGCAGGCCCAGCATCAGCTTGAGCAGGGTGGTCTTGCCCCCGCCGTTGGGGCCGATCAGGGCCACGAATTCCCCCTGCGTTACCGAAAAAGTCACATCTTCGATAACGGCCGGGCCGCCGTAGGAAAACGAGACGTTTTGCATGTCCACAATGGCCGTCATGGCTTTAACGCCTCCCTGATGGTCCGGGCCACTGACCGCAGGTTGTCCGGCCAGTTCTGGGCCAGCGGGTCGGCCGCGGCCACGGTGCCGCCGATCTCCCGGGCCAGGACCTGGGCGCTGCGGGAGGAAAACTGGGGAGAGACCAGGACCACCGTGATCCGGTGTTCCCGCGCGAACTCAATAAGGTCCTGAAGCTGGGCCGGCTTGGGCTCTTTCCCCTCGATTTCCACCGGCACCTGGACCAGGCCGTAGGCGCGGGCGAAGTAGCCCCACGACGGGTGAAACACCAGAAAGCGCGATCCGGCGGCGCCGGTGAACAGGGCGGCCAGTTCCCTGTCCAGGGCGTCGATTTCTGAAATAAAAGCATCGGCGTTGGCCTGATACGCGGCGGCGCGGGCCGGGTCAGCGTCCTTTAATGCGCCGGCGATGGCCGCGACCTGGATTTTGACCAGGGCCGGTGAGAGCCAGACATGCGGGTCAGCGCCGCCATCCTCGGCATGATCTTCGGGGTGTTTGCCGCCGTCATGGAAATGGCGGGGCATGGCCGGCTTTTCAATGCCCCGGTCCGTGTGGACGATCTTCATGGCCGGGTTGGCGGCGGCAAACCTTGAAAGCCAGGCCTGTTCAAAGGGAACGCCCACGGCAAAATAGAGCGCGGCTTTTGAAAGGGCGGCCATCTGGCCGGGCCGGGGCTCGTATGCGTGGGGGCTTGCGCCGGGCATCACCATGACATCCACGGCCACGTGGTCTCTGCCGATGCGCTCCACGAAATATTTCTGGGGCGCGATGCTGACAAAGACCGACAGCTTTTCCGCCGCCCCTGTCGGCGGGACCGTCAGGCAGATGACAAAAATTGCGGGAAGGAGGTGTTTAATGAAACGTGTTGTCATAGCGTATGGTTGCCTTCCGTGTCGCGCGGCCCCATGCCGGATGAACGGCCCCTAACCCGAATATTTTATGAAATATTCAGGTTCACTGTTGTCCAAAAACGGTTTTAACCATGGCGTCACATCTTTTGATCTGTTTATCCAAATCGGTATCGGGGTCGAAATTGCTATCGGTATCGAAATCGAATTTTATATGCGGTGGTTTTTCTAAAATTATTTTCTCTCTTCCCTTTATCCGTGTACTTTTCTTGCCGCCAGGAAAAGTACCAAAAGAAGCGCGCCCCGCGGCTTGGCCTTCGGCTTCCCTTGCGCAAGCGGTTTTTCCGGCGCGATCAGGAACTCGCCCGCCTGCGGCGGGCTCAAACAGCCTGCCCGCTTGTTTTCCGAAAAACCGCTTGCGCTCGGCTGCGCCGCAACGGGCGAAAACGGTCATTGACGCCCATGCTGAATTTTAAAACCCCTTTCCATGGGGGAACCTTGTTTTTGGTTTTATTTTTGCAATTTGTAAATTCAGATGGTTATAAACACAAAACCACCTTTAAAAGTTGATTTTGGACAATAATGATTCAAGCTAATGTATTGCATTGTCCGAAACAAGGCAATGCCTTTGACGGTCCCCGGAAAGAAGGTTGCTCGCTGATGCTACCAGGCGACCCGCTTGAGGTGCTTGAGGTGGCGAAGCAGGTGGCCGCAGTAGGCCCACATGCGGGGATGAAGGGCCACCCGTGCCGCCATGGCCGGGCTGGGGTTGACCGGACCGTCATTGAGAATGTCGCCCAGCGCCCGCAGGGTGGCCTCCGGCGGGTAAAACAGGTGGCGCACCGCCTTCCAGTAAGCCGGGTCATAGTGGTGTGTCTTGATCAGCCGTGTGTAGGCGCCGGCCCGGCCCCAGCCCACGGCCTGGCGGAGAAAATCGGCGCAGGCGATGATGGGGTTGAGTCCGCCGCAGGTGGCCGCGTTGGTCAGACCGGCGGCATCGCCGATAAGGAAAACCTTTCGTCGATCCGTCACCGCCTCAAAGCGGGTGCCGTGAACGGCAATGGGCGCGCCGCCTTTGTGGACGATTTCTCCCTGAAGGCCGAACGCCGACACAAAACGGTCCAGCTGATCGAACGTGCCCTTGACCCCTACGTTGAAGCCTTCTTTTTTGGGAAAAACCCAGGCGTATCCGTCGTTGTGCGGGCCGCTGTAAAACCGTTCATCGATGAAAAATTCCAGAAAGTCCCGGGGCCGGTC
>JBMORB010000444.1:0-5646 GCA_049320925.1 Thermodesulfobacteriota bacterium
ACCGCCGGCGCCCACGGTGACGCTGACCGAAGCGCCCACTGCATAAGCGGCATTATAAATCACGCCGCCCGCGCCGCCGCCGCCACCGGCCCGGTTGTTGCCGTTGCCGCCGCCGCCGCCGCCACCACCGCCTACCACCAGCACCTCCACCCCGATCACGCCCAGGGCCGGCACCAGCGTGCCGCTGCTGGTAAAGGTGTGAATAATATAGTCACCATCATAGGTGATGACGCCGCCGGACTCGTTGAGGGCAAGGGCCGGGACAACAAAAAAAACAGCTGCCATTGCCGGCAGTACAATGGACACAAGCAGAAACCGGCAAACCAGGGCTGTTATGGAACCCGGTTTGCCTCCGGCCGCAGCCGGTGGAAATGCATATTGATAATAAAGGGTTTCAGTCATCCGTTATTGCATCCCTTTTGTTTCGCCTTTTTTGTATCACACTTTCCGTGTGCCGGAAACCACTGCCGAGGCCTTACCGCCGGCTGACCGGGCCGATGCGGCCGGTATCGATGAACTTGATCTCCCGCAGCCGGGGCACCACGTTCACCGTGGCCTGGGCCTGTGTTCCCGGATCAATGACAATCACCTGCCGTTCCTTTTCCAGAACATGCTGGGCCGGAAGGTTGTGCGTGTAAACTTTCAGGGTCCAGGTGCCGGGAAGCAGCCGCTGAAACAGAAAGTTGCCGTTTGCGTCCGTGACCGTTCGCCGGGTATCTTCGGGCCGGGAGAGCTCAACCAGAATGTTGGCCAGCCCTTCCGAAGGGTTTAGCATTTCTTCTTCATCATGATGGCCGTTGCCGTTGGTGCCGCTGCCCACCACATGGGTGCCGTTGGTCCCGTTTCCGCCGGTATGGCCGTTGGCGCCGGAAACCTTTGCCAGCGCCACTTTCCCGGAAAGGCTGCCCGAGGCCGTCAGCGCGATATCGCCGGTGGTGGTCTTGCCGCCGTTCACGCTCATGGCAATGGGGCCGACAACGGCCGGCACGCTGTCAATGCCGATGGATCGATCGTCCACGCGAACCTCATAGGTGGTCGGCTTCAGGGTGCGGAACACGAACCGGCCATCGCTGTCGGTGACCGCCGCGGTGCCGTCCACGTACACCACGGCGCCGGCCACGCCCGGCCCTTCTGGCTGGTCCGCGCGAAAGACCCGGCCGGTGAGCGCGCCCACCGATTTTTTCCGGCCCAGGGGCATGTCAAAGGGAAGGGTCCAGGTGACAAAATACGAGGTGTCCGCGTCCCGGTGGTTGCCGTCGCTTCGGCGGGCCGATACCTCCAGCGTCTGGCCCCGGGCGCTTTTCCAGTTCAGGCCCGCGCTCCAGTAATCGGTCTCCACCCGCTCGCGAAGGGGCTCATCCGGGAAAGTCTGGTCGTTTCTGGAAAAGTTGACCCACGCGGAAAACGACCGGCCGGGGGTCCAGCGCAGGGTGCCGCCGTAGCTTCTGCCCCGGCGCAAAAGCCGGCTTTCGCCGGGCGAGTTGTCGTCGCCGAAAGTTGTGAAGGCGGAAAGGAAAAAATTTTGGTGCGGGTTGAGGGTGCCATACAGGCTGTAATTCCACCCGCCGTAGTCGTCGCCGGTGAGCCGGTCCTCGGTCCAGCCGCGACGGGCCTCGGCCCGGTATCCGTAACGGTCGGTGGTGCGGCCCGCGCCCAGCGTCACGCCATGCTCCGCAAACCGGTAGGTGGGAACGGGCAGACCGTCCTCGCGGTCATAGTGGTCATAATCAACGGATGCGTACCATCTATAGGGCAGCTGGGCGTCCAGGCCGGCCCGGTAAAGGTTTTCCCGGGGCGCGGTGATTTTCAGCGGGTCTTTATCCAGGTTTCGTTCATAGCGGCCGTAGTAAGTGTTGGCCCGCAGGCCCGGCACCACGGGAAAGGAAGCGGACCCGGTGTACGAAGCCGAGTCCGGGTAGCGGCCCGCGTAGTCGGGTTCGGCCCGCCGGCCCGACAGGTCGTAGCGCACGCTGCCGCCTTTGGGGCTGCGCAGTTCCATGCGCCAGGCCTCGTCGCTTTCGGCATCCTGCCGGCCGGTGTCGCTGAAAGCCGCCTCCGCTTCCAGGTGGTGGGCAAACAAAAGGTCTGTTTCGCCCTGAAGGCTGAAAATCGTATCCCGGGCCGCGGGTTCGGTCTGCCATGCTTCATAATCCAGGTCCAGATAGTTGACACGCACCGTGGTCTCGGGCCGCGGGGTAAACGCAATATAGGCGCCGGTGTCATTTCGCTGCTGCGAGGTCCACCGGTCCTCTACATAATAAACGCCGGCCCCGGCCGGGCTGTCCGTCGGGAAAAGATCCGCGCCCGCGCCCCGGCCGTACCGGTACCAGGAGGTGAGTTCGGAAAGTCCATAGGACTGGTCCCCGGCTTTGACGCTTAAAAAAGATTCTTTATAACGCAGCCAGTATTCATCGCGGCGGCCCAGTGCGCTTTCTTCGTGGCGGTCCGGGGCCTGAACCAGAAATTCCAGGTGGCGCTGGCGGCCCTCATCCACGAAGCCGTTTCCCTGAAGGCCGAACTGCATGGCCGAACCATTGTCATCGCCGCCCAGGCGGGAGAAGAGTTTCAGCGGATAGCGATAATACATGTCTTGGCCCGCGGCCAGGGGCACCACATCCACGGGCAGGCTCAGCCGGGCGCCCACGGGCCGGCCCGAGACCGTCTGGTCGGTGCGGGCCGTGATGGCCACGTGGGACCGGCGCAGCCGGTCTTCTCCGGGGTCGGCCGTGGCCGAAATTTCAAGCACCTGGCTGGCGCCGGGGGGCAGGCGAAAGGCATCGGGCGTGATCACGGCCCTGCCGTTGTTGGTAAACTTCGTCTCCATGGTCACGGCCATGTCGGAGTTGCCCTGGTTGAGCAGCCGGGCGCGGAACGTAACGGACTCACCGGCGACCATCCGATCCGGGGGCCGGTCTTCGACCTGAAGCACCAGGCCATAAACGGGCATCACCGCCACTCGGGCCTCGGCCCGGTCGGCCAGGCCGTAGTCGTCCCGGCCGGTGGCGGCATACAGAAATTCATACTCGCCGGCTGGCGCGGCCCGGCTCACCTGGACCACCACCATGCGGGTGACCGACTCGCCCGGCTCAAGTTCAAGGTCGAGCAGGGGCATGACCAGACGCCAGCCGTCCGGCAGTTCCACGGTTTCGCGGACCGGCACCCGGACATCCGAGCGGTTGGTCACGCGAAAGGCAAAGGAAAGGATTTTGCCGGGTTCGGCGTCCACGAGGCCGGGCGAGACCTGGCGCACCTCGATGGCTGGTCCCTGGGCAAGGGAAGGGAAGGCGGCAACCGGGACCAGCAGGAGTAAAACAAGACCCGGCCCGGCGAAATTTTTAAGAAACGTTTTGAAGGTCGCCGAAAAAAGAAAAAGAGGCCCGGAGGGATCCCTATTTGGGGATATCCATCTCATAGCGGGCTCCAAAGACATGCTCATCGCCGTTGTCCGCCACCACCAGCACCTGGTAAGGGCCCGGCGGCACATCGGTCAGGTTAACTTTCATTCGGGCCGAGTCGGCCGGGTAAAGGCCTTTCTGGCCCGCGTCAAACCGGCCGATGGAAAAGCCCTGGCTGTCAAACAGCTCGGCCCACAGGGTCAGTTTGAGGTAGCGCTGGCCGGTGTTTTCAAAGTCCAGTTGCAAAACAGGGCTGCCCTCCTGTTTCTCCAGTGTCCTGCCGGTAAACTTCAAGTCCCTTGTACCGGTGTCGCCCATATGGGTGACCATGTGAATGCCGGTGCGGGTAACGGTGCGGACGCCGAAGTGGAGTTTCCCTTTTTCCGGCGCTGGCGGTACCAGGGTTTCAGGGGCCACGGGTTCGACCATCAGCATGCTCCAGTAGGTTCCCGCAAGATCAGGATTGTCGGGCACACGGATGACATAATGAAACGACGCGGTAGCGCCGGCCGGAATCTCCTGCTGCTGGGGCACCAGGTGAATCCAGGCCGCGTTGGACCGGGCCGCCTTTTTCGGGTCCCCGTAAACGGTTTTGCCGTCGGCGGTTGCCTGGTAGCCGGTCAGGTATACCTTGGCGGTCTGGGCCTTGTCCCCGGCATTGCGCACAAGGACCCGGCCCTGGGCTTCGGCCCCGGGCGCCAGTACCATGTGGCGGCTCAACCCTCCGACCACATGCACATCGGCAAGCAAAGCGCCGGGAAAGAAAAGGATCGCGGTTATGATGGCCAGGAAAAACGCGGGCTCAAACGTCTTGTTCATGAGCGGCTCCCGAAAAGAAAAGATTTCCGGCGGTCCCGTGGCCGGGACCGCCGGAAAAAGACACCGTTTATCAAGCGTCTTCCGTCAGGGTATAGGTCAACGTAACCGTGGTGTCCTCATCCTCAAAAATGGAACCGGCAATGGTGCAGAGGTCCGGATCGTAGTCGAGGGTGAAGTCCAGCTGCACGCCGTCAGTGTCGGCGGTAGTGCCGGTGTAGCCGCTGCCGATGCCGGTAACCAGGTCCTCGGCACTCCCTGTTACGGTGAGGTCAACAGCAGCGGACGTGCCCAAGTCTCCGCAGTTGCTGGCGTCGGTTGGGGCAATGGCGATCACCAGCCCGGTGGGCAGGTCGGCATCAATTTCCACCGTGATGGTGCGGGTCGTGGTTGACGACACAATGGACGTGTACTGCAGGAACTTGGTGGCATCCGCGGGATCGGTGACCGAAAATTCGTCACCAGGGGTACCGCTGGTGGGCGCGTCGATGGTCCATTCGAGGGCGGCCGTGTCGTCCAGACCGATCAGGGCCACCTCGTTGATCGTGATGGTGGCATCATGGGTGGCCGTGTCGGTCAGGGCCAGGGCAGTTCCGGCGCCCAGGGACACCAGGGCCGCCGCGCAAAGCAGAATAAGCAGTTTTTTCATTTGTTTTCCTCCTGTTGTGGGTTGTGGGGAGATACGGGGCTTGTACATCCTATATGAGACAAAAAACCTTCAAACAAGGCTTTCTGAAGTCCCGTGTGTGGTTTTGTTTAAAATTACAAAGCATTAATACTGCCATCATTGCATTTGTTTTATCGGCATCTCGCTTTAGGTCGCCTGGTAAATGATACAGACCGTCCCGGCTTATTGCTGGTCGAGCAGGATGTATCAAAAAGCGTGCCAGCGAGCGCAGAATTTTGATCAATGTTTGTTTTTTTGACAGCAGCGCCCGTCCCTTTTTTTAATAGTCTGTTTTAATAATATTTTTTGTTTTTAATTTTTTTTCTAAAATCGGGCGGAAGAAAATCGCAATGAATCTGCGAAAGGGGAAAGTCCTGAAAAACTGGAAAAACCGTCCTTTTTTCAGGCAGGCATAAGACAAAAAACAGCTGGGGCGGCAAAAGTGTCTCACAATTCTGCCGCGGTATATTCGGACTGGAAACGAAAATGTCTTTTGCCTTTTGCGCAGAGGAGGGAACCAAACCGGGGCGCACTACTTCACTTGGACGCGGAAGCGGACCTGGAAGGAGGGGTTGTTGCCGCCGCTGGCGCCGTCCATCTGGCCCTTGGGATTGACAAGGATATCCGTGACGTTTTCATCGCAGTCGTCGCCATCCGGCGTGGGGTGATAGCCGAATCCGTTGATGTCGGCAAAGTCCAGATCGTCGGTGTCATTGTCCAGGGCGATGTAGTTGTAGGGGGCAAGGCCGCTGTCCGTGCCGCCGTAAT
>JBMORB010000445.1:0-5630 GCA_049320925.1 Thermodesulfobacteriota bacterium
CCCAAAATTAAACTTCACACCGGCGTGGACATCAAAAAAACGGACGGCTTTGTGGGCAACTTTGTCACCACCCTGTCCGACGGCGCCGCCTTTTCCCACGGCGCCATCATCGTGGCCACCGGCGGGACAGAATATGTGCCCACCGAGTACGAATATGGCAAAAGCGGCGCCATTCTCACCCAGCGGGAACTGGAAAAGCGGCTGGAAACAGGTACGCTGGCGCCGGCAAAATCCTTTGCCATGATTCAATGCGTGGGGTCCAGGGAGGAGCCGTTCAACTACTGTTCCCGAATCTGCTGTCAGGACGCCATTAAAAACGCCATTGCCATCAAGAAAAAATACCCCAAAGCCGGAGTCACCATTTTCTACCGGGACATCCGCACCTATGGCCTGCGGGAGGATTACTACCGGGAAGCCAGAAGTCTGGGTGTGCTGTTTGTCCGGTTTGAGCCGGACAACAAACCCGGGGTGCAGGTCTCCGGCGACGGAGTGACCATTACCGCCTTTGACTTTCTCTTGAACCGGCCGGTAACGGTGAGGGCCGATATTCTGGCCCTGTCCACCGGACTGCGGCCCCATCCCTCCACCGAGGAGGTAGGCAGGCGGTACAAGCTGACCTGCAACCCGGACGGCTACTTTCTGGAGGCCCACGTCAAGCTGCGGCCAGTGGACTTCCCCAGTGAAGGCATATTCGTGGCCGGCCTGGCCCACGCGCCCAAGAACCTGGACGAAACCATCAGCCAGGCCCTGGCCGCCTCCGGACGGGCCGGAGTCCTGCTCTCCCACGACAGACTGGCCGTGTCGGGCATCATCTCCAAACACAACCGGGACATCTGCATGTCCTGCCTGGCCTGCTTCCGCGTCTGCCCCTTTGACTCGCCCTTCATCGACAAGGACGGGCGCGTCAGCCACAACGAGGTCAAGTGCATGGGCTGCGGCATCTGCGCCGGGGTCTGCCCGGCCAAGGCCTTCCAGGTCAACAACTTCAGGGATGACCAGATTATCGCCATGATCGACGCGATAAGCTGATACCGAATAAACGCTTTGAAAAAGGACACCCGATGAGCAAACAAGCAGCCGCCGGCAAACAGGAACCCGCGCCGCCCGTTGAGCGGCCCGTGGCGCCCCCCGCCGGCTGGGAACCCGACATTCTGGCCATCGCCTGCCACTACTGCGCCTTTGCCGCGGCCGACCTGGCAGGGGTGATGCGGCTCTCCTATCCGCCCAACGTCAAGATCATCCGCCTGCCCTGCACCGGCAAGCTGGACCATTTCTATGTTCTGCGGGCTCTGGAAAGGGGGTTTGACGGCATCTTTGTGGCCGGGTGACTGGAGGGCCAATGCCATTTCCTGGAAGGAAATACCAACGCGAAAAAACGGATCGAATACCTGAAAAAACTGGTCGTGAAGGTGGGTATCGACCCTTCCCGCATCGAAATGTACAACCTGTCCGCGGCCATGGGGCCCCGGTGGGCCGAGATATGCACCGAGTTTACCGAGCGTATCCGCAATCTGGGCCCCTCGCCTGTCCGGCCCGCCGGCCATAAAACTACAAATGAAGGAGTCGCGCCATGATCATGGGAGAGCAAAAACCGCTGGAAGAAATATGGGAAATGATCAGGCCCTACAAAAAGGTGCTGGTTTTCGGGTGCAACACCTGCGTGGCCGTGTGTCACGCGGGCGGCAACAAGGAGGCCGAGATCCTGGGCTCCCTGCTGCGCATGAAGGCCACCCAGGAAAACGCGGCCATGGAGATCAGAAGTTCCGGCATTGAGCGCCAGTGCGAACACGAATTCTATGAATCGGCCAAAGAGGACCTGGCCTGGGCCGACCTGGTGCTGTCCACGGCCTGCGGCGTGGGGGTTCAGTTCACCGCGGAGAAAATGCCGACAACCCCGGTCTTTCCTGGCCTCAACACCACCTTCATGGGGGCCGTGGACGCGCCCGGCGTTTTTACCGAGCGGTGCCAGGGGTGCGGCCAGTGCATTCTGGCGGTCACCGGCGGCGTCTGCCCGGTATCCCGGTGCGCCAAACGCCTGTTCAACGGCCCCTGCGGCGGCTCCACCAGGGGCAAGTGCGAGATCAGCAAGGACCTTGACTGCGCCTGGCAGTTGATCGTGGACCGGCTGAAAGCCCTGAACCGGCTGGACGATTATGAAAAGCTTGCGCCCATCAAGGACTGGTCCAACGAGCGATCCGGCGGACCCCGAAAAATGGTCAGGGAGGATTTGCAGCGATGAGCGAAAAAACACCCAGCAGACTGGAAAAAATTCTCCGCCAGGGCCATCTGGCGGTCACCTCCGAGTGCGGCCCGCCCAGAGGCAGCGATCCGGCGGCCATCACCAAAAAGGCCGAGATGATCAAGGATTACGTGGACGCCATCAACATCACGGACAACCAGACCTCCATGACCCGCATGTGCAGCCTGGCCTCCTGTATTCACTTGAAGCTCATGGGCCTGGAGCCCGTGCTTCAGATGGTGACAAGGGACCGCAACCGCATCGCCATTCAGAGCGACATTCTGGGCGCCGCCTCCTTTGACATATTCAACATGCTGTGTCTTTCCGGCGACCACCAGAGCTTTGGCGACTGCGCCACGGGCCAGAACGTCCATGATATCGACTCCATGCAGCTGATCCAGACCGTGCGGCGCATGCGGGACGAGGGAAAGTTTCTGGGCGGCGAAGAGATCGCCCGGCCGCCCCGCATGTTCGTCGGCGCGGCGGCCAACCCCTTTGCCGACCCCTTTGAAATCCGGGTGCCGCGGCTGGCAAAAAAGGTGGCGGCCGGCGCGGAGTTCATTCAGACCCAGTGTATCTATAATCTGGATAAGTTCGAGGAATGGATGAAACGGATCCGGGACCGGGGTCTGCATGAAAAAGTCTTTATCCTGGCCGGCCTGACCCCCATGAAATCGGCGGGCATGGCCAAATACATGAAAAACCGGGTGCCGGGTATGGACGTCCCCGACGAAGTGGTCAAGCGGCTTTCCGACACGCCCAAGGACAAGCAGGCCGAGGAAGGCATCAGGATCTGCGTGGAATCCATCCAGCGGCTCAAACAGGTGGAGGGGGTGCGGGGATTTCATATCATGGCCATCGAGTGGGAGGAAAAGGTCCCGGAAATCGTTCAGCAGGCGGGACTCTATCCAAGGCCGTCTGTTTAGCATCAAGGAGCGTAGATGAAAACTTTTCAAGACCTGATAAAGGAAGTCCAGGAGCCGGGCCTGTGCCACCACTGCGGGGGCTGCGTGACGTTCTGCACCTCCATCAACTACGGCGCCCTGGAACTCGGCCCTGAAGGAATGCCCCGTTTCGGCAACCGGGATAAATGCATCGAGTGCGGGCTGTGCTACTCCATCTGCCCGGAAATCAACGAACTGGACCAGGAAACAAAACAAATGGTCTCCTGGGAACCGCCCATGGGCAAGGTCATTGAGCTGACCGCGGCCCGGGCCATGGACCCGGCCATCCGGAAAAAGGCCACCGACGGCGGCGCCGTGACCGCGATCCTGCTTCACCTGTTCGACACCGGCCGCATCGACGGCGCCATCGTGACCCGACGCACCGACCCCCTCTGCCGGGAGCCGCACCTGGCCATCACCCGGGAAGACATCATCGCGTCGGCCGGCTTTTTCATGGACACCTCCCACGGCATGAAACATTTTGGCCACGACTACTCCACCTATTCGCCCTCGGTGCAGGAGTTCAGGCCCGTGCTGGAAAAAGGCCTGAGCCGCATCGCCCTGGTGGGAACGCCCTGCCAGATCGAGGCGGTTCGCAAGATCGAGGTGCTGGGCATCGTTCCCTCCGATTCCATCAAGTTCTGCCTGGGGCTGTTTTGCTCCGGCAACTTCACCTTTACCGACAAAGAACGGGAACAGATGGAAGCCGTGGGCGGCTTTAAGTGGAACGCGGTCACCCGTATCAACATCAAGGAAAGTTTCATGGTTTATCTGAGCAACGGCAAGGTGCTCTCCATCCCGCTGGACAAGCTCGATTTCATGAAACGCTTTGCCTGCCGCTTCTGCATGGACTATTCGGCCGAATACGCCGACATCTCCTTTGGCGGCATCGGCGCAAAAGAGGGCTGGACCACGGTCATCACCCGGACCCCCCTGGGCCGGGCCGTGGTGGCGGACGCCAGGGGCAAAACCATTGAAACCGCATCCGACGGCACGGGGCTGAACCGGTCGGCGGTCGACACCCTGGATACCGTGCGGCAGGCCTCCCGGAAAAAACAGGCAAACGCCGAGGCTCGACGCAAGGAACTATAGGCAGGGGAGTTCATTCAAATGGCCCCTGAAAACAAAAAAGTTGTGCTGGTGGTGGATGACGAGGCCGACTTTGCCTTTATTGTTCAGAAAAACCTGAAGGAGGAAGGGTTTGTCGTCGAGATCGCCTATGACGGCGCCGAAGCCCTGGAAAAAATCCGGACCGACCCGCCGGACGCGGTGATTCTGGACGTGATGATGCCGGAAAAGACCGGCTATGAAGTATGCGCCGAGCTCAAGAAAGACAAACGCCTGGAGGCCATTCCCGTGATCCTTCTGACCGCGGTGGCCGACCACGTTTCCTCCACCCGCTACTCCCACCACCAGGGCATCACCATGAAGGCCGACGACTACCTGCCCAAACCATCTTCGGTGGAGGACCTTCTGATCCGCCTTCGCCGGCTGGTGGAATAATCCGGTCCTTTCTGTTATCACAATCTGAAACAGGCTTATTGAAGCAAAAAACCATATTGCAAAAACCCCAAAAGCGATATGGAGAGTTCAGATTATTCAGGGGGAGAGACGCGCGCCGATGATGTGTTTCTGCAAGGACTGATCCATGATAGAACAAAATGCAGCCAGAAAAAGCATTTCTGCCAGCTTGTCCAGCCCGGATTGTATCCGATGCTTTCCAGATTATTCAGTGTAATTTCTTCTTATATATCCATATTTAATATACCACGGCCAGTACGGCACAAAGTTGCCATGTCGATTTTCCCATCCTTATTATGTCTGAATTTAAAAAGAATCACGGCTATCCCCATATTTTCCGCTTCCTGCCAGCAGTTTTTCATACAGCTCTTTGGATTGGTTATAATTAAACACTTTCCTCAATCGATCAGGGTCATCTATGGAGGGGAGGCCCTTCCTGATGTTTCTTTCAAGTAATAGAATAGCCTCTTTTTCTCTTTTTTCATTTTTTAAAAGGATAGCCGCTATATAAGGGATAAAATAGTCATCGGGAAATAAAATCGCTGAAAGCTCGAGAGCGTTAATGACCGACTCAACTGAAAAGCCTGCCATTTGCATTGCTTTTTCGCACACCCATCCCCCTTCGACAATCATGGCGCCCATAATTTTAGCAGGACCAGCGGAATCATACAGGGCGTTTTCCCGGGCGCAAAAAATTAAATGGTCCATGAGCGTATTCATATGAGCCGCCTTTGTAAAAATATTGGCGGATTGAATTTTTCTTGAAAGCGCCAGTTCATACCAGAGATGGATACGATAATCGTATGGATTTATGACAAGGGCCTTTTTACAATATGCAAGAGATCTTTCGTAAACGGGAATTCCTTTTTCCTGGTGAAGTCCTTTTTGAACATAGTATTCACCCATGTAATAGGTAATCACGCAGG
>JBMORB010000446.1:0-5625 GCA_049320925.1 Thermodesulfobacteriota bacterium
TTTCATCGATCTGCAGTTCCCGGGTAAAAACCAGGCGCAGGTCGGCGGGTACCTTGTCCCCGGATTGCAGCAGGACCACGTCGCCGGGGACCAGGCGGCGGGCGTCGATATGCTGCTTGACGCCGCCGCGGATCACCACGGCTTCGCTGGTCATGGCCCTGGCCAGGGCCTCGATGGCCCGGACGGCCTTGGCTTCCTGAACAAAGCCCACGACGGCGTTGACCAGCACCACGGCTCCGATCACCGCCGCGTCGACGTACTCTTCCAGGAAAAACGTGATGCCCGCGGACACCACCAGGATGATCACCAGGGGCTGCCAGAGCTGGAGCAGAAACCGGGTCACCGGCCCCTGGCCCTTTTTGCGGGTCAGTTCGTTGGGGCCGAATGCCGCCGCCCGGTCGTTGACGGCCTGTTCGGAAAGACCGTCGGTCTCATGGGTGTCCAGGGCCGCCGCCGCTTCCCGCGCATCAATGCCGTGCCATATGTTTTCGGAAATTTCCCGCATTCTCACCGGTCCTTGTCTGGTGGGCGCAAACCCGAAGATTTCACCCTTCGGGCGAGTCACCCCGGGCGCGTCTGTCGTGTTGCAGGCCGCTCGCGGCGGGTTTGTTACAGCCCCGCGTCCTGCGCCTTGCAGCGGCGCCCAAATCAACTCGTGAAATGTCCGGGCCAAAGACAACACTTCCGGCCGCCAATAGAATCGGGCTTAACATAACAGAAAAAAAGGATCATCTCCAGAAGAGTCGGGGGGCCGGTTTTTGCGGGGGGTCAGATCGGGGATGGCCGGGAGGAGATCAGCCGTTATGGCTTTCCAGTGCCTCGCGGACCTTGGCGGCCAGATCCTGAAGCGAAAAAGGTTTCTGAATGAAGTGGAGACCTTTTTCAAGTACTCCCTGGTGAACAATGACATTGGCGGTGTAGCCCGACATGAAAAGCAGCCGGATACCGGGACAGATGGCTTGAATCCTGGCCGCCAGGTCCCTGCCGTTCATCTCCGGCATCACCACGTCTGTGACGAACAGGTCAATTGCCGACCTGTGGGCTTCGGCCAGGCGCATGGCGTCGCCGGGAGTAGCCGCCGCCATGACCGTGTACCCCAGGCGCCGGAGCATGAGGGTGGTCATGTCTAGAAGTACGGGATCGTCTTCGACCAGAAGAAGGGTTTCGTTCCTGCCGGCCGTCGGCGTCTCGGGGGTAACGACGCCTGCCGGCACCGTTTCCTCTCCGTGGCGGGGAAAATAGATCCTGAAGGTGCTGCCCCTGCCGGGTTCGCTGTATACGTTGATGAACCCCTTGTTCTGTCTCACGATGCCGTACACCGTGGCCAGGCCCAGGCCCGTGCCTTTGCCCTGCTGCTTGGTGGTGAAGAAGGGGTCAAACACATGGTCCATGGTCTGGCGGTCCATGCCGGACCCGTCATCACTCACGGCCAGCATCACATATTCGCCCGGCACGGCCTCCGCATGAATGTCGCAATAATCGCTGTCCAGGGAGACGGGGGCCGTTTCGATGGTGATTTTGCCCACGTTGGCGATGGCGTCCCTGGCGTTGATGCAAAGGTTGGTCACCACCTGGTTCAACTGGGAGGGGTCCAGTTTGACGGTGCAGGGGCCGGGACCCGGCCGCCAGGCCAGGTCGATGTTTTCCCCCAGCAGCCGCCGGAGGATTTTGAGCATGGCCTCAACCGATTCGTTGATGTCCAGAGGGGTCGGCGCGATGGTCTGCTTGCGGGCAAAGGCCAGCAGCTGGCCGGTGAGATCGGCGGAGTGGCGGGCCGCCTGAAGAATGTTTTCCAGGTACTTGTATTGCGGGTCGTCGGCGCTCGCAGCCTCCAAGGCCAGTTCGGCAAACCCGATGATGGCGCCCAGCATGTTGTTGAAATCATGGGCCACGCCGCCGGCCAGCACGCCCACCGCCTCCAGTTTCTGGGCCTGGAGCAACTGCTCCCGGAGCTTTTCTTTCTCCGCCTCGGCCTTCTTGCGAGGGGTAATGTCAAAAAAACTGGCCACGATGAATTCTCTGATCCGGTTGGTGTTGATAATCATGGTCAGCACCGTGCCGTCCTTGCGCGTCACCCTGATTTCCCCCAGGCTGTAGGCGGCGGTGCTGGTGGAAATCCGGTCAAAGACCGAGTTCCAGCCCGCTATCATTTTTTGCCGGTGTTCCGGATCGGGATGGGCCAGCCGCCACCAGTGCTCCAGGGTTGGGATTTCATCAAGCGTGTATCCCAGCATCTGGGTCAGACGGTCATTGACCTCGAGAATCCGGCCATCCAGGGAAATCGTGGCCATGGGGATGGGAGCCTTTTTGAAAAGCGCCCGGAAACGGGCCTCGCTTTCTTCCAGTGCCTGCTGCGCCCGTTTTCTTTCGGTCACGTCCAGGGTGATGGTCAGAACCTGCTTTTGCCCCTGGATGTCCACCATCACCGAGGAATACACCATATGGCCGATGCTGCCGTCCTTTTTTGTCACCGTGGTTTCACGGTTTCTGATGGCGCCTGTTTGCCTCAGCTTATTCACGGTTTCTTTGAGTTCTTCGACGGGCGTGGTGGAAAAATCCATCATGCTGGCCGCGGCAAGCGCTTCTTTATTAAGGCCGCGGCGCTTGAGGAACTCGTTGTTGGCCGCCAGGATTTTACCATTTTCAGGGTGACTCATGATAATGGGGTAGGGGGCGTTTTCGAAGATGGCGCGGAAACGGGCCTCGCTTTCTTCCAGTGCCTGCTGCGCCCGTTTCCCTTCGGTCACATCCACGGTCATGGTGAGGATCTGTTTTTTGTCATCCATGTTCAGCACCACCGACGAGAAAAGCACGTATCCGGTGCTGCCGTCTTTTCTTTTCACGGCGACTTCCCGGTTTTGTATCGCGCCGGTGGTCCACAGCGTGTTGATAATGTCGGTGACCTCATCGTCGGAAAGGGAGGAAAAGTCCCATATGTTGCCGTCGGACACATCTTCCCGGCTGACGGCCCGGCGTTTGAGAAATTCGTTGTTGGCCGCCAGAAGCTGCCCGGTTTCAAAATCGCTGATCACAATGGCATAGGGGGCGTTTTCAAAAACGGCCCGGAACCGGGCTTCGCTGGCGGTCAGCCGTTCCTGACCTTCTTTTATACTCTGAATATTGACATCCAGGCCGATGATGCGCGACACGGCCCCGGTTTCATCCCACTCAACGGCCCGGCCGCTGCAGAGCACCCAGCACCAGGTGCCGTCGGCCCTGCGCAGCCGGAACTCGGCCTCCAGATGCCCCTGGCCGTTGGAGGCGAAATAGGCCTGGAAGGCCTTGTCCGCCACGGGCCGGTCGTCGGGATGAATGAAAGTCTCGACGAATTCCTCTTCAGGAAGCTCCCGGGCCGTGTCCGGATAACCCAGCATGGCGCACCACTGCCGGCTCAGGTAGGTTTTTTTTCGAATCGGGTAAGAGTCCCATACCCCGGCATGAAGGGCCTCGGTGGCCAGGCGCAGGCGGTCGGCCTGTTCAACAATCTTCTGCTGGGCCTGTTCCAGGCGGGTTATTTTTTCTTTGAGCCGCCGCTTCAGAATGTAAGTGATCACCACCAGGCTGATCAGCAGCAGTATCCCGAACCCGGCCATGATCCGAATCAGGCGCCAGGTTTCCGGGTTCAGCCAGCCCGCGATATTCAGGGTAATCCACTTTCTGTGAACAACCGAAAGTTCACTTTCGGAAACCGTGCCCAGGGCTTTTTGAACGGCGCTGTAGAGCACCGGATATTTCCGGCTGACGCCGATGCTCCAGGCAAAAGAGTAGTCCGTGGTGCCGGCCACGCACAGATTGGAAATGCCTTCTTTCTCGATGGTGTAGGCGGCCACGGCCAGGTTTTCCAGAAAGGCGTCCACGTGGCTTAAGGAAACTTCACGCAGTCCCTCGGCCACGTCCGGCACCGGTACCAGGTTAAACCCCACCCGCAGGGAGTGTTTTGCCGCGTAGCTTTCCGTGGCGTATCCGGAGACCACGGCCACCCGTTTTCCGGCAAGATCATCCATTGTAAATTCGTGGGAGTCTCCCCGGCGGGTGATAATCACCACCGGCACCGTGGCATAGGGAGGAGTGAAAAAAAGATACTCCTTTCTTTCCGGCGTGGAGACGATGGTGGGGGCGATGGCGCACTCCCCGGTGGCCAGGGCCGCCAGATGGAGGTTCCAGTCCGCGCTGGGCTGCCGGATGAAGGTGACGCCCAGCCGCTGTTCCACCAGGGCGATCACGTCCGCGCCCATGCCGATAAATTCACCTTTGTCGGATATGAACTCGATGGGCGGGAATTCGGTGTTGAACCACAGGACCAGCTTGTCCGGGTTATGGTCAAGCCAGGTCCGTTCCACCGGTGTGAGGTTGACAGGAGAAGGAAGAGAAGCGTCCTGGGCAAAAACGATAAGTACCGGGAAAAGGATGGCGCCCAGCAGCAGAACGGCCGCCGGGTTGAAAAATTTTAGGAACCGTAGGTTGTGGCTCATGCCCCCTGCCTGTTTGCCCGTATTTATCCAATGAAACAGGGCGTTTTGGTAAAGCCCTTTTAAAACCAGACCCAATGACGGGAAACCGGATTTCGGTATTTTCAAAGACACCCGTGCCATTATTTTGTTCGTCAATGAACAGGCGCCGGATTTACCACATGGCCTCCTGTTGCACTGACCGCATATGCATTCCGGCCCGTATTAATTTTTCCGGTTTTGCAAGACAAGGCTCTTTTTCTTGAGGTTCTAATAATATAGTCTATTTTCCTTCCCTGTGACAACGTAAAATATGTTTTGCCAAGGGTGAAAAATGAGGATACGGTGGCCGCCGCTCATTATCATGCTGCCCGGACCGCCGCGGACACCTTGGCCCGGAGGATGCCAGCCGGACGGGTGTGGGGTCTATCTGCCCGCAACCCTTATAAATTTTCCTTTTTTCCCGCGGATCGGCGATTGACACTGTCGCGCCGGGTGTGTTATAGGTACGCTTTGCAAAATGGACAATTCCACACCGTCACTTGAGAAAACCGTATCCATTGTCAATGACCTCGGGCTTCACGCCAGGGCCGCGGCCAGGCTGGCAAAGGCGGCAAGCCGGGCCGGCGGTCCGGTGTGGCTGGTGTCCGGTGGCCAGAAGGTGGACGCCACCAGCGTGATCGACATTCTGACCCTGGCCTGCTGCAAGGGCACAACGGTCACCCTGCAGGTGGACTCCCCGGCCGATATCGACGTGTTGAACGAACTCGAAGCCCTGGTGAAAAGCGGATTTGGAGAATAGACATCCATGACGGACGGCAGAAGCGAAATCAAGCTGGTGGGTGTTGCCGGCTCCCCCGGCATCTGCATCGGCAAGGCCTATCTTATTGATACGGATGCCTCCGGTGTGGAAGTGGTGGGAAAGTATTTCATTGACAGCAAAGACATCTCCAGGGAAGTCAACCGGTTCAAGGCCGCCGTCAAGAAGGCCAAGGATGAACTGGCCGCCATTATAAAAGATATTCCCGAAGACCTGCGGGACCATGCCCATATCCTTGAGACCCACATGGTGATGTTCAAGGACAAGATGCTCTACGGCAAGACCATAGACACCATTGAAAAGGAAAAGGTCAACGCCGAGTGGGCCTTAAAAAAGACGGCGGCCGATGTCCGCGAA
>JBMORB010000447.1:0-5615 GCA_049320925.1 Thermodesulfobacteriota bacterium
GGTTCCTGGCTGACCCGGCCAACCGGGGAAAGATCATGAACCGGTATTTATGGAAATACAGCCGGCACCCCAACTACTTCGGCGAATCGTTGATCTGGTGGGGCCTGTTTGTGGTGGTGCTGTCCGTGCCCTGGGGGCTCTGGACCATCATCAGCCCGGCCCTGATCACCTTTACCCTGCTGCGGCTGACCGGCGTGACCCTGATGGAACAGACTATTTTCAAGGACAACCCCGACTACCAGGAATACGTCCGGAAAACCAGTTCGTTTATTCCCTGGTTTCCAAAAAGATAACGAAAAAAGGGAGGTGGATATGTCGGCGGCAAAATTGTTGGTGGTATACGGCGGCATGCTGGCAAGCTTTCTGGTGATCGATCTTGTCTGGCTGGGCGTTGTGGCCAGAAGCATGTATCAGAAGCATCTGGGATACCTGATGGCCCCGCAGGTCAACTGGGGGGCGGCCATCGTGTTTTACCTGATTTTCGTGTTCGGCCTGTTTTTTTTCGCCGTGCTGCCGGGCATTGAATCCAGGGCACTGGCAAAAACCCTTGTCTCGGGCTGCCTGTTCGGCCTCATCTGCTACGCCACCTATGACCTGACCAACCTCGCCACGGTCAGGCAGTGGCCCCTGACCATTACCCTGATCGACATGGCCTGGGGCGCGGTGCTCAGCACCTGCGTTACCGCCACCGGCTTTTCCCTGGGCAAATGGCTGTCATCTTAACCGGCGCAACCGCTGCAACAGGAGGCTATCCATGAAGACGCCAAACGACATCAGGACAGTGGCCGTCATCGGCGGCGGGGTCACCGGTATCGTGGCCGCCTACCTGCTGGACAGAAAATACAAGGTCACCCTGTTTGAGAAAAATGACTATCTCGGCGGCCACACCAATACTCAAATGGTGGCGGCCGGTCCGGATCGCCAGATACCGGTGGACACCGGTTTTATTGTTTTCAACGACCGGACCTATCCCCACTTTACCACTTTTTTAAAGCAGCTGAAGGTGGCGGCGGCCGATGCGCCCATGTCCTTTGGCTACTACAACCGGGCCAAAGACGTGCAGTTCTGCAGCCGTGTGCCCGGAGGGGTGTTTGCCGACCGGAAAAACCTCGTCCGGCCCTGGTACTGGCGCATGATCGGCGAGATCCTGCGGTTCAACCGGCAGGCCCGGCGCGACCTTGCCGGCGGCCGGCTGGGGGACATGACCCTGGGCCAATACCTTTCGGCCAACCGGTATTCGGCGGCCTTTCAGGATTATTACCTGCTGCCCATGGCCGGGGCCATCTGGTCTTCGCCGGCCGGCCAGATCACCCGCTTCCCCTGCGAGTCCTTTTTCCGCTTCTACGATAACCACGGGCTGCTCAGCACGACCGATCACCCCCAGTGGAAAACCATCTGCAATGGTTCGGTGCAGTATGTGCGGGCCTTTGAAAAAGTGTTCACCGGCCAGGTGCGCCTCAAGGCCGCTATTTCCCATGTGGCCCGGACCGCCGAAGGCGTCGCGGTCATCACGGCCGATGGCCATCGGGAAGTCTTTGACGCGGCGGTCATCGCCGCCCATGCCGACCAGGCCCTGACCATGCTCGAAGATCCGGATGACACGGAAAAAACGGTGCTGGGGGCCTGGACCTATTCCCGGAACACCACCGTGCTGCACACCGACCGGTCCCTCATGCCGCCGCTGACCCGGGCCTGGGCCGCCTGGAACTACATGGACGACGGGACACCGGCATCCCGGGTGGCCCTGACCTATTACATGAATCTGCTCCAGGGCCTGCCCGGCGGGACAGACTTTTTTGTGACCCTCAACGCGCCCTGGCCCATAAATTCCGACACCATTGCCTACCAGGTCCTTTACGAACACCCCATCTATGACACCGCGGCGCTCCGGTCCCAGAAACACCTGCCGCTGATGCGGCCCGAACGCAACACCTTTTTTTGTGGCAGCTACTGCGGATACGGGTTTCATGAAGACGGGACCCGGGCCGCGGTGGACGTGGCCCGCCATCTGGGGGTCGAGCTATGAATTCAAAAATCCTGCGCGCCGACCTTTATCACCGGCGGTACGAACCGGTTTCCCATGAATTTCACTATCCGATTTACATGTATGTGATCGACCTTGAGGACCTTGCCGACCTGGACCGGGAGGTGCCGCTGTTCGGTTACAACCGCCGGGCGCTGGTATCCCTCCACGACCGGGACTATCTCTCCGACGCCGGAGGGTCCATCAGGGACAAGATCCGCCGCCTGCTGGAGCAGGAGGGGCTGGGCAAGGCGGTTCACGCCATCTACCTGGTGACCGCGGCCCGTTATGCCGGCTATATTTTCAATCCGGTGAGCTTCTATTATTGTTTGGGGCCGGACGGATCGGTGGTCTGCATCGTGGCCGAAGTAAACAACACCTTCGGAGAACGCCATATTTATGTACTCAAGGACCACCTGCCCGCGCCCGAAGGGTTCGCGGCCTCGTTTAAGACCGCCAAACGGTTTCATGTCTCCCCCTTCTTTCAGCGGCAGGGGGAATATGAGTTTTTCTTTTCCCCCGTCGGGGAAACCATGGATATCCGCATCCATTACAACCGGGAGGGCCGGCCCCAGTTGAAAACGCGGCTGACCGGGCCCTGCCTGCCGTTGACCCCCCGGACCCTGACCATGACGGTGATGCAGCGGCCGGTCCAGGCGGTCATGTCCATTCCCCGCATTTTCTATCAGGCGATCATTCTTCATTTTAAAAAAGGGCTGCCCGTCAACAGCAAGCCCGTTCCCATGGATCCGCGCACCATGGAAAAAGCGCCGTCCCCGCTCTTTTTGCGCCTCTACCGGTCAGCGGTGGCATGGGCGCTGTCCGCCATGCAAAACGGCAGCCTTACCCTGGTACTGCCGGATGGCCGCCGACAGGTGTACGGCCGGCCTGGCCGGCAACCGGAAGGATTGATTGAAGTGCGCCACCACGCGTTTTTCAAAAATTTGTTTTTCGGCGCCGACATCGGGCTGGGGGAAGCATACATGGCCGGCGACTGGTCAAGCCCGGACCTGACCGGCGCCATGAAAGTGATGGCCTGCAACATCGAGGCCCTGGACCGGCGGACCAGTGCACTGCCTTCTTTTTCCAGGATCGGCGATTTTGCCCGGCACCGCCGGCGGGCCAACACCGTGGACGGGGCCCTGCAGAACATCGGGGATCACTATGACACCAGCAACGCGTTTTTCAGCCTGATCCTGGACCCGACCATGACCTATTCCTGCGGCATTTTTGAAAGCCCGGCAGACGACCTGCACCGGGCCCAGCTGAACAAGCTCAGGCGTGTCTGGGAACAAGCGGGAATCAAGGCCACCGACCACGTGCTGGAGATCGGCACGGGATGGGGCGGTTTTGCCGTTGAGGCGGTGCGTCAAACCGGGTGCGCCGTCACCACCACCACCATTTCGCGGGAACAGTACGAACACGTGACGCAGATGGTTGCCCGGCTGGGGATGGCCGACCGTATTCAGGTGCTGCGGCAGGACTATCGGCACCTGAGGGGCAGCTTTGACAAAATCGTCTCCATTGAAATGCTGGAGGCGGTGGGGCATGAATATTACAGGGACTATTTCTCCATCTGTGAGTCCCTGCTGAAGCCCGGTGGCCGGATGGTGTTTCAGGTGATCACCATTCCCCACAAGCGATATGATGCCTATCGCCGCCGGGCGGACTGGATACAGAAATATATTTTTCCCGGCGGCATGCTGCCATCCCGTGAAATTCTGGAAGAGACCATTGAACGCTGGACATGCCTGCGGGTCGCCGAAGTGACCGCCATCGGCCCCCATTACGCGCCCACCCTGGCCGCGTGGCGGAAAAACCTGCTGGCCCATCGCGCGCAGATCGAAAACCTGGGGTTTGACGACCGGGCGTTTCGCATGTGGGAGTATTATTTCGCCTCCTGCGAAGCCGGGTTTTCCGCGGGTGTCACCGATGATATTCAAATGGTCCTGGAAAAACCGGACAGATAAGAAGATGTTTGTAAACAGGAGAAAACATGGATCGACGTCAGTTTTTAAAGCAACTGGCCCTGTGGTATGCCGGAATGGCGGTGGCGGCACCGGTGTTCCGCCTGCCGGTCGGGGCGCTGGCCCAGTCTTCGGATAAACCGGAAATCGTGGTGGGCCGGGGCGCGGACTACCCCGCCCTGGTGAAGGCGGTTGTCCGGCAGGCCGGGGGCATGGAACGGTTTGTAAAGAAGGGGAACCGGGTGGTGATCAAGCCCAACATCGGATGGGACCGGACCCCCGAACAGGCGGCCAACACCCACCCGCTGGTGGTCAAAACCCTGGTGGAGCTGGCCCTTGGCGCCGGGGCCGCGTCCGTGTCGGTATTTGACCGCACCTGCAACGAGGAGCGGCGCTGCTATCAGAACAGCGGCATCAAGCCGGTGCTGGATGCCATGAAAGACCGCCGGGTCAGGTGCGAGTTCGTGGATGACCGCCGGTTTGTGCCGGTGGCCATCGCCCGGGGAAAGGCCCTGAAGGAGTGGCCTTTTTACAGGGATGCCCTGGAGGCCGACTGCTATATCAATGTGCCCATTGCCAAGCACCACGGACTCACCGGCGTGACCCTGGGTTTGAAAAACATCATGGGCGTCATCGGGGACAACCGGGGCCAGATTCATCACCAGATCGACCAGAACCTGGCGGACCTGAACTCGGTGCTGCGGCCGGATCTGACCGTTGTGGACGCCACCCGCATTTTGACGAAAAACGGTCCCCAGGGCGGGAGTCTGGAGGATGTGAGCATCCGCCACACGGTTGTTGCCTCCACCGACCCGGTGGCCGCGGATGCCTATGGAACAACCCTGTTCGGCCTGGCGCCCGATGCCGTGGCTCCCACCGTGGCGGCTTATAAAATGGGCCTGGGCGAGATGGACCTGGATAAATGCCGGATCATTGAAATTTAGAGGACGCTTCAGTTAGACGGGTGTGTTTCAGGAGGGTTCAAGGATTCAAGGGGCCAAGTGAACTGCCATGATAAAGGGCCGACGACCGAACAATAAAAGTTCAATGCCAAGCTGGAACCCGGATAGGATTCACATTCGGTTTCCGTCCGTATTAAAAACCCTTGAACCCTCGACCCCTTGAATCCTTGGACCCTTCGTGCCCCCGAATTGAAGAAGAACCCAAAAAACAGGACACCCCCGTGAACCGGAACCGCCTTTTCAAACGATTGCGCCAGGCATGCCAGCTGCTGTTTCTGGCGCTGTTCCTGGTGCTGTTCCGGCTTACCGACTACTCCGGCGAAGACGCCATTCCTTACGCGGTCAACATTTTTTTCCGATGGGACCCCCTGGTGGCGGCCTCGGTGATGCTGGCCGGCCGCACCTTTATCGCCCTGCTGCTGCCGTCCCTGGCGGTGATCGGCCTGACCGTGGTGTTCGGCCGGGTCTTCTGCGGCTGGATCTGTCCCCTGGGCACCCTGATTGATGCCGGGGGCAAAATCATTCAACCGGTCCGGCAGACGCCCCTGCGCTGGCGGGCCGCCAAGTACATGATCTTGGTGACGGTGCTGGTTTCAGCGGCATTCGGGGTGCAGTGGGTGGGATTTGTGGATCCCTTTGCCCTGCTGGTGCGGGGCCTGACCA
>JBMORB010000448.1:0-5578 GCA_049320925.1 Thermodesulfobacteriota bacterium
CTTGCGGCGGCGGGTCTGGCCGGGTTTGTCTATTTTGCGCCGGAAACCGCCACCCGGCTGGCGGTTGATCTGCGGCGGGCCGAGGCCGGGCTGGTCCGCAAGTCGATCACCCTGCCGTCCGGGGAGACCTATGTGTATCTGGAAGGCGGGTCAGGCCCGGCCATGCTGCTGCTGCACGGATTCGGGGCCAACAAGGACAACTTCACCCTGGTGGCAAAATACCTGACGCCCCGTTATCATGTCATCGCGCCCGATCATATCGGGTTTGGCGAATCGGACCGGCCGGCGGGCGCGGACTACACGCCGCCGGCCCAGGCGGTCCGGCTGCGCGGCCTGGTCCAGGCACTGGGGCTGTCAAAAATTCACATCGGCGGCAGCTCCATGGGCGGCCACATCGCCATGACCTATGCCGCGCTCTGGCCGGATGAAGTGGAAAGCATGTGGCTGCTGGACCCGGGCGGCGTGTGGTCGGCGCCGGAAAGCGAGATGCGCGGCATCATCCGTGAAACCGGGAAAAATCCGCTCATCGCAAAGACCCCGGAGGAGTTTGTGAAAATTTTTGAATTCGTGATGACCGATCCGCCGTTTATCCCCACGCCGATCCTCCATGTGATGGCCAGAGAGAGGGTGGAGAACGTGGCCCTGGAGGAGAAAATTTTTGCGCAGTTGACATCGGACTCGATAGAGCAGCGCGTGAAGGGACTTGCCGTGCCGGCCCTGATCGTGTGGGGGGACCGGGACCGGGCCATCCGGGTGGAAACCGCCGAAATCCTGCGGGGCCTGCTGCCGAATGCCGAGGTGGTGATCATGAAGGGGATCGGCCACCTGCCCATGCTGGAGGCGCCCAGGTGGGCCGCCGGAGATTATCTGGCCTTTCTTTCCGGGCTGGACGGACCGCAACAGTGATGTTGCCGGGGAGGTGATCATGGGTTTTGTGGAAGACATTGAAAAGCTCAACAAACTGAAGCAGGACGGCGCCATCTCCGAACAGGAGTATCAGGAAGCCAAGGATGTCCTGCTGGCCAAAAACCGGCCGGCCGGGGAAAAACTCAAAAAGGCCATCGACGGCATCGCGCCGGACGACAATATGTGGGGCGTTTTTATTCACCTGTCCCAGTTCTGCGGTTTTCTGGTGCCCCTGGCCGGGCTGATCGTTCCCATCGTGCTGTGGCAGATCAAAAAGGACGAGTCGCCGGTCATCGACCGGCACGGCATCGTGGTGACCAACTGGATCATCACGCAGCTTATTCTGGGGGCGATCTTCGGGCTGCTGTGTCTGGTGCTGATCGGCATTCCCCTGGTGGCGGCCCTGGTGGTGGCGGGCATCATCTTCCCCATCGTGGGCGCCATCAAGGCACGAAAAGGGGAGGTGTGGCGGTATCCTTTTTCCATCCGGATTTTAAAAGACCGGTAAACCCGGGCCGTCATGCCGTGTGCGCCCCGTCCATATAGCGCTTGACTATCCGCGTGAACATCTAATAAAATAGTAAAACTTTTTTAGTTTACGAAAACAAACAACGCGAGGAGGGAGTGCCTGTGACACCCAAATTTACACGGATTCTTTTCCCCACCGATCTTTCCGAGCATGCCCGTTACTCCTTCAAATACGCGGCAAGCGTGGCCGCCCTTTACAAGGCGGGGATCGTTATCCTGCATGTGCAGGAGGAAGAAGCCTCGGATAACACCCGCAACATGCTTTCCGTGTTCCTGGGGAGCGAAAAGATGCGGGAGCTGGAGCAGAAACAGGAAGAAAACGCCCGAAGCGCCCGGGATATTCTCATCGGCAAGCGGCAGGAGGCCGACATTGTCAAGGAAGCCTTGAGCATGTTTTACGAGGATTTAAAGCCGCAGTTGTCCCGGCAGGACATGCCGTCCGACGAAATCCTTGTGAAAAAGGGGGATACCGTGGACGAAATCATCTCGGCCGTCCGCAAGTACAACTGCGACCTGATCGTCATGGGCCATGGCAAATACAATGCCCTTTCCGAAGCGGTCATCGGTTCCACCACCAAAAGTGTTTTGCGCAAAAGCCGGGTGCCTGTTCTGGTCATTCCCATGCCCAAAAAATAGGCTGTGCCTGCCGGCTGCCGCGGGGGCGGCCGATGCACACCGGACGCCGGCCGTTGTGAACGGGAATGTTCGCGACGGCGGCCCACCTTCAACCCGGTCCTGACACATCCGGAAAATTCATGGGAGAATACTCCATCACGATCAAAATCAGCCGCCGCTTTCTGTGGCTGCTGGGCGTTCTGATGGCGGTATGCGTGGCTGGCACGGTCTGCCTGTTTATTATTTTTGATCCCCTGAACAACATCCAGCTGAGGGTGAACCTTCAGCAGCAGCAGGTAAAGGCCCGCATGGCCGCTTCCTTTCCGGTGACGGCGGGCATTGACCAGGTGCTGCGCGTTCCCCTGAAGGCCGATATTCCCGTGAGCGTGCCGTTCAGCCAGGACTTGTCCGTTCCCTTTAACAAGACCTTTGACGTGCCGGTGGAGATCAACACCACCATTCCGGTCTACATGACCGTTCCCTTTAAGTCGAATATTCCCATCGACGCCCAGGTGTACATGGACACGGAGATTCACACCTCCGTGCTGGGGGTTCCCCTGACCGTTCCGGTCAAGGGGTATCTGCCGGTGCGCACCACCATTCCCGTGGATCAGAATGTCGTGGTAAAGGAGGATTTTCAGCTGTCACTGCGGTCCCCGGTCACGGTGGATATCCAGGACACCTTCACGATTCCCATCACCACCCGCTTTACCGCGACGGTTCCGGTGGACACCGAGCTTACCATCCCCTTTCAGGACACGATCCTGGCGAATGTTTCCCTGGAAGGGGCCGTGGCCGATCAGCTTCCCAATCTTTATATTCTGGACAATGCCATCGATATCGGCCTGGGCCAGTTCCGGCTGGTGTGGAAAAAGGACGGGTAGCCCGGATCAGTCCAGTTCATCCCTGACCAGGGCCGCTATCTTATCGATCACCGGACCGTTTACCCCCCGGTGGGCCAGTGCCATTTCCACCAGGTCGTCGTTGTCTGCAATCTCTTTGGCCAGCGCTTCATCCCTGGCCAGGCGGGCCAGTATCGGCTGGTCCGGGGAGGCGGCGATCTTCTCGGCAAAGGGGAGGGTTCTGAAATAGGCCGTGAGAATGGCGGCGGTCAGCTTCTTTTCCCATCCCACCGAACAGCACTTTCGCATGATGATGGTCATCAGCCGGTGGTCGGCGGCCACCATCTCAATGATACCCGTGTCGTCGAAGTAGCGCGCCGTGACGCTGCGGGCGATGCCCCGGGAGAAACCCAGGTTGGCCCGGTCGAACGGGTCGTCGGCCTTCTGGTATTTTTCCTTTTTGACCAGGTCCTGAAGCTTTCTCAGGGAGGCGGCGGGCGTGGCGGCCAGTTCCCGGTTGACGGCCCATGACGGCAGGTTGCCGCCGGGATCCATGTGAATGACGACGGTCAGTTCACACAGGTGGTCGCCCTTGAAGTTCAGCAGGTATTGTTGAAACAGGCCCGGCAGCCTTACCAGGCCAGTTTTTTCGGGATATCTGGGATGGGTGATCAGCGTGGTGGTGGTCACGGTGCCGCAGGCGGCGGGGTCGAAAACCGCCCGGGCCGCGGCAACGCCGTCCCGGTCGTCGGTGGGCCAGGGAAAATCGAGCACCAGGTAAAGGTCGATGTCGTTGGGGGTGTGGACCTTGATGGTTTCGCAGTGCAGTACATTCTGCAGCCACTGGGCCGTGACCGGAACATCACGCAGCAGATGGCCGATCTGCTCCATGGACGCCTTGACCATGGCCGTGGCCTTGTACATTCGAAACGGCGAGCCCTCAACGGCCCGGGAATAGGTGGCAATGCCGTCCGTTGTGCCTTCGAGCCGCCACTCCTGGCCGGCCGGCGTGTCCTGGACCCAAAACATCATCATGATGGACAGCCATATGATCGTCCCTGCGCCGGACCGTGTTATAAATTTTTTTTTCATCTGAACCTCATAAAAAATCAAGGCGCGCCTTTGCGCCATATTTATAATGATGTTAATTCTATTTCATCAGGGCCAGCCGGGCCGTGAACACTGTTTTGTTGAAGGGGGGCAATATACCGTTTTCAGGCGCCATAATCAATAAAAATATGGCGTTAACACGACCGTTTTTGACAAAAATCGGCAGTCGTTTACAAAATTTTGACAAACGGCTTTAAACATAGTACAAGGAACACATTTTCGGTCTGATTTGTACAGTTGTATCAGACCCTGCGGCCATTCATGGGTCCCCGGCCTCTGAGTGCCCTGTTCAACCGGACAGGGGGGAAAGTGGTTTAAAAGACGTCCTCGGTTTGTCATCGGGTATCCGGCGGCCAGACCGCCTTGATGTTTACGTGACCTGTTCCGCCCGGCGGAACTAAACGAAGCCTTAAGCAAAAAGGAGGTTGGACATGGGGGGTATGTCACATTGTCGATGCAAGGGGCACGCCTTTTTTTGTCTTGTTCTTGCGCTGTTTTTTCTGACCGGCTCCGTAACCGCCGCGTTCGCGGCAACGCTCACCAAGGAGGAAGCCCGCGCCGTACTGTATGAAAGCACCCAGGCCCTGCTTTCCGGAAGCCCCTTTACGCCGGCCCTGGAGCAGAAGCAGCAGGCGTTGCGGGAGACCCTGCAGTCCGGCGCCATCAAACGGGCCGAACTGGCGGCCATGCTGGAGGAGAGCATTGTGCCCATCCTCAACAAATACCGGACATCGCGTTATATCATGAAGACCCTTCCGGAGAAGTTTGACAAACTGGTCGCCCCTTACATGGAATGGGAAGAGGTAAAGGCCATCGTGTGGAAAGCCTGTTCATCACTGATCCCGGACGGCCAGCAGATGATGATCAAGATCGGCACCCTTGCGCCTCCGGGCACGCCCTGGCTCAACATCCCCGAAACCCTGCTCGTGCCCAAGATGTCCAAGCTTTCCAACAACAAGGTGGTCATTAAAATATACGGCGGCGGCACCATGGGGGAGGATACCGACATTCTGCGAAAGATGGATATCGGCCAGCTGGAAGGGTGCGGCTGCACGGCCCTGGGCATTCTGGCCGCGTCCCCGGAAACCGCCGTCCTCCTGCTGCCCGGCCTGTTTAAGAACTATGACGAAGTTGATTATATTTGTGAAAAGTTCCGAAAGCGCATAGACAATGCCTTTGAGGAAAGGGGCTACATTCTGGCGGCCCTGATCGACACCGGATTCTTTTATATTTTCTCCAAAAATCCGATGACCGGCCTGGCGGACCTGAAAAAGCAGAAAGTCCTCACGTGGTTCGGTATCATGGAGACCACGCTCTACAATGAACTGGGCGTCGATGCAACGCCCGTGGCCGTGCCCGAAGTGGTATCCGCCCTGAGCACGGGCCTTGCCAACACCAACATGGCGCCGGCGGCGTGGATGCTGGGCATGCAGGCCTACCAGTACGCCCGCTACTACATGACGCCGCCGTTTCTCTATTCTCCGGCGGCCGTTGTGGTCAGCACCCAGACCAAAGACAAGTTCAGAAAGCAGTTCGGCATGTCCGCGCTTTTTGCCGACAATATCACGGAGCTGCTT
>JBMORB010000449.1:0-5576 GCA_049320925.1 Thermodesulfobacteriota bacterium
GCATGGCGGCGGCAATATCCGGGCGGCTCAGGGCCAGGGTGCCGGCTTCAGAACAGCAGTGGGGGGTTGAAACAACCCCATCCGGCGCCATCCGGCGCAGCAGTTCCTCGCCTTTTCCGTCCAGTGAGTCATGGCAGGGCGGGTGATAAACAAGCGTTCCCGCCATCCTGATATCCAGGCCCCGGTCCAGCACAAACGCCGCCGCGTCCGTCACCGGCGCACCAAAGATATCGGCGGCGCTGACCCGGTTGAGCCCTTCCCGGCAGGTGCCGCAGCTCACCACGCAGCCGTCAAAATCAAGATGCCCGAACATGGCCCTGACCTGATTGAGAATGATGGTGTTGCGCAGCTCCTGGTGATTGCTCATATCCGCGCGGGCGTTGGCGCGGGCCGGAAACCCGCAGCAGAGATACGGCGGCGGCAGTACCACGCGCGCGCCGGTCTTCAGCATCAGGAAAATCACCGCCAGGGCGATGTCGGCATGCATTCTTTCGGAGCCGCAGCCCGGAAAATAAAAGACCGTGCCGGTTATTTCCCCTTCCGGCGTCAGCAGCAGGGTATGGTTGAGATCGCCGGGCCGTGGATACTTTTCCGGCAGCGCCGTTGCCGCCATGGCCGGGGCCGGGGCATAGAGCGGCGCCAGCGGCGGAAACCGGCGCCACTGATTTCCGATCAGGCGGCTGCCGGCGCGCTGAACGGCCCCGCCCCATTGCAGCACCGCGCGGCGGACCAGCCGGTTGGCGACTTCCGAGCGGGAAGAAAGATACTTCAGAACGATCCGCGTGGGCAGGGCGGCCTTTGCGGCATGGCGGGCCGCCAGCACTTCCCTTTCCAGAACCGACACCTCGGCGGTGTCGATGTTGACGGGGCACACCGCCTGGCATTTATGGCAGAGGGTGCAGTGGTCCGCGATTTCGGTCAGCCAGCGCAGCAGCCTCGACCCCGTGGCCTGGGACCGCTGGGCGTCGTAAAGCAGGGCCTCAATGATCGCGGTGAGGGCCAGGTTCTTGTTGCGGGGGTGATAAAAAAGGTTCCGGGCCGGATAAAACACGCAGCAGGCCGTCTTGCAGCGGCCGCAGCGCACGCACTGGGAAATCCTTTCCGCCAGTTGTTCCAGGTGGCTGTAGCGCAGAATGCGGGCTTCCAGTTCAATGAGGTTGAACGACGGCGTGAAGACCCGGCCCGCCACGCTCCGATCCGTCAGCTTGCCCGGGTTGATCAGGTCATCCGGGTCCACCTCCTGCTGGTAGGCCTTAAACTCGGCCAGGATCTCCTCGTCCAGATGCTTGATCTTGGTAAACCCGATGCCATGCTCGCCGCTCACCACGCCGCCCAGGCGGACGGCCTTTTCCATGATGGTATCGGCGGTTTCGGCGGCCCGGAGCATCATCTCGCGGTCGTTGGAAAACACCGGAATGTTCACATGCACGTTGCCGTCACCCGCGTGCATGTGCGTGGCCACCACGATGCGGCGGCTCCTTATTTCGGCGATGTCGCGCTGGATTTCCTCCTGCACCTTGACAAAGCCCCGCAGCAGTTCGGCCATGTCGGCCTGCACGCGGGCGAGGTGGGTCTCGTTTTTCAGGTGCGCACGGCCGGCCAGGTTGACCTGCTCCATGGCCTCCTTCAGCAGTTGCTTGGCCGCGGGCAGCTTGGCGGCCAGCCATTCCGGGTCTTCAATCGGCACCGCCTCCTCCATGTAGGCCATCAGCTGCCAGATCACCTCCTGCTGATTGCCGCGATCCTCCTCCACGTTGAGAGAATCGACAAACTCGGCGAATTCGGCCAGGGCCTTGACGGGCAGGACAATATCCTCGTTGAGTTTAAACGCGTTGGTCCGGGCCGCGATGGCGCCCAGCCTTTTGCGGTCGCGCCAGAACCGCTCGGCCTCCTGATCGTCTCTGGCCACGGTCATGCAGGTATTGGGACAGGCATCCAGCAGGGCGGCCAGCCGGTCCAGGCCGGACTGGATCTGCTGGCCGGTGTGTGCCACGATGTCGATCAGCAGCACGGCCTTGGGACTTTCACGGCTGGGCGCCTTGGCCTTGTACTGAATGGCCCGGACATATTCCTCGTCAAAATGTTCCAGGGCCAGAAGCGCCTCTTTTCCCCTGTCGGCAAAGGCGCCCGTGATCCGCTCAATGACCTGGGCCGCCTCTTCCATGTCTTCCCCGAAAAACTCCAGGCAGACGGTGCGCTGCTCCGGATAAGGACGGTGCAGAATGAATTCCCCCGACGTGATGATGCCGTCGGTGCCCTCTTTCTGCACCCCGGGCAGCCCTTCCAGGGTCTTGTTGGTGATGTCCTTGCCCAGTCCGGGCTTGCGCAGCCTGTCTCCCGGAATGTGGATCTGCCTGACCGGCTCGCCCGTGGCCACGTCGCTCACAACGAAGGACACCGTCTCGTCCGGCCCGATGCGGCCGCCGGTGGGGTTGGTCCGCCGGACTTCCAGCAGCCGGCCGCCCGGCACCGCGATGCGGAAACTGATCAGGTTGTCGATGCAGGTGCCCCACAGCACGGCCCGCTTGCCGCCCGCGTTTTCGGCGATATTGCCGCCGATGGTGCAGGCCCAGGCCGACGTGGGGTCCGTGGAAAAAATCAGGTTGGCGGCCGCGGCGGCCTGCATGGCGTCATCGGTGATCACGCCCGCTTCCACTCCCATCACGTCCAGCGTCAGTGCCCCGCCATCAGACAGGGTGACGGTCCGGGAGGTGATCGCGCCGATCCGGTTAAGCTTTTCCGTGTTGATCATGACGCAGCCGGGCGCCACCGGCACGGCCCCCCCGGTCAGGCCGGTGCCGCCGCCGCGCGGAACGGCCTTGAGGCCCAGCGCCGCAATCGCTTTCAGCAGCGGCGGGACCTGGGCCTCCTCCCGGGGGCAGACCACCGCCACCGGCATGTGCATGCGCCAGTCCGTGGCGTCCGTGGCATGGGCCGCCAGGGTAAACGGGTCGAAAAACAGGTTCTCTTCGCCCACGATGGCGCCCAGGCGGCGGCGGATGCGGCTCCGCTCCTGGCCGGCCGCTTCCAGTTCCTGTTTTAATTCATCCAGCTGCCGGCGGCATTTCTCCAGTATCAGGTCCATGTCCGGTTCCCGGCCGCTCTGGTCCGCGACCTGGTCGAGGTCCCTTTGGGCGGAGGCCAGGAAGCGGTTTTGCCGTTCGCTGTCGTCCACCAGTTCCTGGTAGAGAAAGGGGTTCCGGCGATGGATGAACAGGTCGCCGATAAAGCGCATCAGCAGCCGCCAGGCATGCCCGGCCGGACGCCTGAAACGAAGCTGTTCAAGCGGCGCCACCGCCTCGCTTCCCAGCAGAAGCGCGCAAACGCGCTGGTCATCGGCCGATGTGTAGTTGTAGGGGATCTCCCTGGCGGTGGCTCTGCTCATCTTTTTCTGTTGTAAAAGCCTGTGAATCTGGACAAGATACGCAATTAAGATTGGTTTTCCGCAAGACAGGGCCCGGTGCTGTGAGGGGCTGATCCTGCGGTGCACTCTACTTTATTCATCAACGCCGGTTGCTTTGCAAGTCTATTTTCAAAAAGCGGGCCGCCCGCCTGCGGGGGCGGAGCGATCAATCCATAAAATATTCAGAACAGGGGGGCGGTATGGATAAAAAACGGTTTCAGATCAAACTGCTGCTGGCTGTCATCGAACTGCTTGAAAACCATCCCCTGCTGGTCCGGCTTTTCTTAAAACCCTTTGCCAACGCGCCGTTTGTCTCCAGAAAGCTCATGGTCCTGCCCCGGGCCTACATGGGCGCCACCGCCTTTGACATTCACGACGTGGACCTGTCTTGCGGCCGCATCGGCATCGGCGGCGTGGAAGAGATCATGGCCGGCGCCAAGATCATTCACCTGCTGCACACCACCCTGGCAAACCACCTGAACGAAGAGGAAAAGGCCAAATCCCTGTACGACATGGGCGTCCAGCTCTGTACGTGGGAAGTCACTCAGGCCCTTGAAAGCGGCCGGTGGGCGCCTGCATTTTTAGTGCCCCTGATCGCCAACAGCCAAATCCTGGACCAAGTCCGCGCCGACCCGCTCATGGCCCGGTTTTTCACCAAAACCATGAACATGATGTCCCGCCTGATCACCGATGAAGGCGGCTGGGGCCACCTGGATTTCGACTTTGGCGCCACCCCCATGCGAGTGTTTTTGTCCAACTCCCAGGAGGCCCGCTGGCTGGGGCCCTCCCCTACCCCGGTCTGCCACTTTTACGCCGGCATCGTGGCCGGCTATGCCGGCACCATCTCCGGCAGGGCTATAAAAGTTCAGGAAGTGGCCTGCCGGGCCGTGGGCGCGGAGCGGTGTGTGTTTCATCTGTTTGAGGAGGTGTAGATACAGGGGACGGCTACTATTGTCTTTTGTTGACATTTCAATTGGATAAATTATAAGTTCGGGAGAGGCGGGTGTTCTAAGTCATAATTGAGGATTAATCTATTTTCTCTCATGCCCTACATATTTAATATCGACAAATCATTCATCAAAGCACTTGATGACCAGACAGCGCGAGAGCTCATCGCGCGATTGTGCCGTGCAGAACTCAGGAGCCAAGGGCTTCCCGAATCCGCTGTAACTTGGGGGGGAGACCAGCGTGCTAAAGATGGTGGAGTCGATGTACGCGTAGACTGTCCAAGCCCCCTTCGGATGCCAAACTTTGTCAAAACAGCCTACACGGTGTTTCAGGTTAAAGCAGAAAAATTTCCACCATCTAAAATCCAAGAGGAGATGGCCCCAAAAGGAATCTTACGGCCAGCTATCGTGGAACTTAATAAGACGGGTGGCACCTACATTATCGCTTCGACGCAAGATGATTTCTCTGACACAGCCTTACAGCCGCGACGCAACGCCATTATTAAATGCCTCCGTAACCATGGGATACATCCCTCGGTACAGTCTGACTTTTATGACAGTCGGCGTATTGCCGATTGGGTCGAATTGCATCCTCCAATTACAACATGGCTCAGGCACGCAATAGGTCAGCCATTAAAAGGCTGGAGGCCCTATGGACCCTGGGCTTATGGTGAAGATGATCCCAAAGCTGAGTACCTTGTCGATGATCGGGTTAGAGTCTTTGTTCCTGGTGCCGAAGAGGGAAGCTGTATAACCGACACAATTGCTCAATTACGGCAGAAGTTGAGAAATCAAGTTTCGATCCGGATTGTCGGCTTATCTGGCGTTGGCAAGACAAGGCTTGTCCAGGCCTTGTTCGATCCTCGCGTATGCCCCGAATCGTTTGCCCCTCCATCCGAAAATGTCATTTATGTGGATCTCGCAGAAGAACCAGAGCCGAAGCCACAAACGATGCTGAAGAGCTTACAGGAATGCGGAACAGATGCGATTGTTGTAGTTGATAATTGTAGCCCGGCAACCCATGAACGCCTGACCGAAATTGTCAAATCCAAGAGCAGCCACCTTAAGCTTATAACAGTTGAGTATGATATCCGCGAGGATCTGCCTGAAGACACGATCTGTTACCGTCTTGAAGGTTCGTCGCCGGAGATCATCACGAAACTTCTAAAAACCCGATATAGATACCTTTCGGAGAGTGATGCAGACCGTATTGCCGATTTTTCCGA
>JBMORB010000450.1:0-5568 GCA_049320925.1 Thermodesulfobacteriota bacterium
CCGGCGGAGACCAGGGTGGCCAAAGGGCAAATGGCACCGGCTGCTATGGCGTATTTTGAAATTTGGCCCTTTCCTGCTGCCTCTTGAAATATATGACCAATCTGTCTGTATCGTCTATATGAAGTGGTTTACGGGGATCGAGAGAAGGCAATTCCAGTTTCAATAAATCGTTCGTGAAAGTATCTTTTTGAATGACCTTCTTGACCACCAAGAGGACAACCGAGTCGCCCATTTCCGATCTGTCTATTTCCGGTACTACAGCTTCGACTTTCTTGAGGAAGGCTGTTTTTTTGTCGATAGTTAATATACTGCCTTCCCATCCAGAAAAGGCTTTTTTGTATTCGGCCAGAAATATCCACTCGGATTCCGTCTCTCTTTTCAGCTTGAGTGTGTCAAGCCGATAAAGACGAAACGGATCAGCGAGATTCCCCATCATCGATATATATTCAAGCACGGAAGGGCCACCAACCGCCTCTACAACCTTGAGGTTAGCCATCGAATAGGCGGGGCCCCTAGGACAGCTTGTGTGAACACTTTCAGCACGAGTCATCAACCATGTACCATCAATGACGGTTGTAATTTCTTGCCCGACCTGATCATGATTATGCGCGACAAGTACTTTCCGTTTCACGCGCATTCTGTCTGGAAGCCAAACTGTATGCTCCTCATTAAACTTATTAAAGCCACCATTGGGGTCAAGATTTTGGCTTTCCACTTCAGCGTCGTATCCTTTGATATCAGCCAGTTTGGCTTCAATGGTGCTAACGATTTGTTTAACTCTGGCATCATTCGATTGGCTGAAGGTTTTTGGGGTCACCCAAAAACTATATATAAGACAAAAGGCCATGAGGTATGAAATACGTTTCATGTTTTCCCATCCTGCCTGAATAAAAAATAATAAAAAGAAATTTATAAAATATTCTGGCTTACTCATACCTTAACGCATCCACCGGGTTGAAGCGGGCCGCTTTGCGGGCCGGCCACAGGCCGAAGCCGATGCCCACGGCCACGGAAAAGACCGTGGCCAGAAGGATGCTGTCGGCTGAGACCAGGGTGGTCCATCCGGCAAAATGGGACAGGGCCATGGCCGTGCCCACGCCCAGAAGGGTTCCCAGCAGGCCGCCCCAGAAGGTCATGACCACCGACTCGATGAGAAACTGCATCAGGATGTCGCGGGACCGGGCCCCGATGGCGATGCGCAGGCCGATCTCCCGGGTCCGCTCGGTCACCGACACCAGCATGATGTTCATGATGCCGATGCCGCCCACCAGCAGGGAGATGGCGGCAATGGCGCCCAGCAGAATGCTCATGGTGCGGGTGGTGGCGCTCAACGTCTCCTGAATGTCGCTTAAGTTCCGTATGTCGAAGGTGTCTTCCTGGCCTCTGGAAAGCCGCTGGCGGGCGCGCAGCAGGGTCCGCACCTCCTGTTCCGCCGTTGCCATCAGTTCCTGGCCGATCACCTCGGCGAACATGGAATCCAGGTGGGTTTTACCCAGCACCCGGTACATGGCCGTGGTCACCGGCATCATCACCACGTCGTCGTTGTCCCGCCACGCGCTGGAGCCCTTGGCCGGCAGCACGCCGATCACGGTGAAGTTGACGCGGTTGAACTTCACGGTTCTGCCGATGGGGTTGACGTCGCCGAAAAGCTCCCTGGCAACGGTGATGCCCACCAGCATCACCTTGGCCCGGCTCCGCAGCTCGTTTTTGGTAAACCACCGGCCGATGGCGGGCAGGGAGGCCCGCATCACGCCGTAGTCGCACCCCACGCCTTCCACCCGGGTGTTCCAGTTTTTGTTCTGATAGACCACCTGGCCCGCGCCGCCCACCATGCCCGTGGCATAGCGGATGGAGGCGAGATCCGCCACGGCCGTGACATCGGCGTCGGAAAAGCGCGCGATGTCGCCGCCGGCCGTGTGCACGCCGTGGGTCATGGGGGAGCCCGGCCGGATGGCCAGCAGGTTGGAGCCCAGGGATTTCAAGCTCTCCTCGATGGAGCTTTTGGCGCCCCGGCCCAGGGCCAGCATGGCGATCACCGCGGCCACGCCGATCAGAATGCCCAGAATGGAAAGAAAGGAGCGCATCTTGTGGGAAAAGACCGAGGCAAAGGCCTGGCGCAGGTGGTCGGCAAAGGCGATGCGGCCGGCCCCCCGGCCGGGCAGCAGGTCAACGGCCGGAACCGGCGCCGGGCTTGCCGGAAGAGACGGCTTTTTTTCGTCGGACACGATTTTGCCGTCGCGCATCAGAATGATTCTGCCCGCGTACTCGGCCACCTCTTTTTCATGGGTCACCATGATGATGGTCTTGCCCTGGCGGTTCAACTCCTTTAACACCGCCATGATGTCGGCTTCGCTTTTGGTGTCCAGGTTGCCGGTGGGCTCGTCGGCGAAGATGACGGCCGGGTTGTTGACCAGGGCCCGCGCAATGGCCACCCGCTGCTGCTCGCCGCCGGAAAGTTCGCCGGGCCGGTGGCCGGAGCGGTGGCCCAGGCCCACTTCGGAAAGCCGCCGGCGGGCGGCCTCTTTCTGGCCGCGCTTCCCGGCATAGATCAGGGGCAGTTCCACGTTTTCAATGGCGGAAACCCGCTGAAGCAGGTGAAACTGCTGAAACACGAACCCGGCCACGTGGTTGCGAAGGGCGGCCCGGGTGTCGTCGTCCATTGTCGTGGTGTTTGTGCCGAAAAGGGTGTAGGCGCCGCTGTCGGGCCGGTCCAGCAGGCCCAGCACGTGCAGCAGGGTGGACTTGCCCGACCCGGATGGCCCCATGATGGCCACGAATTCGCCGGCCTCGATAGTCAAAGACACCCCGTCCAGGGCGTGCACCCGCACGTCACCGCTACGGTAGATCCTGGAGAGGTTTTCAAGCCTGATTATTTGATGCGATTTTTCGACAGCGGTTGGCGTGTTCATATATTCTGCTTCATTATTGTCCAAAAACGGTTTTAATCATGGCAGGACAGATCCCCGGTTGTTTATCGAAATCGCTATCGGGATCGGGATCGAAATCGAATTGTCTTTACGGCCGTGCTCTCAAAGCGTATTCCCCTTATCCTGTTTATCCGTGTACTTTTCTTGCCGCCAAGAAAAGTACCAAAAGAAGCGCGCCCGGCAGCTTGGCCTTCGGCTTCCCTCGCGCAAACGCTTTTTTCGGCGCGGTCAGGAACTCGCCCGCCTGTGGCGGGCTCAAACAGCCTGCCCGCTTTATCCGAAAAAAGCGTTTGCGTTCGGCTGCGCTGCAAAGGGCGACAACTGCCTTGATGCCCCGCGCCCTGCATCCGTGCCAAATTAACCTGAGAAGTACCCGTGCGCGCCGGATGGTCATCGGCCACCCTGGCCCGCGCCCTGGGGCGTTTTCTGGTTCTGGGACGCCGATGACCGCCGGCCAAAGGGCGAAAAGGGGTTGCTCCCTGTCTGGCCTTCGGGCAGCGCGTACTTCTGCCGCCGGATCACCACCACGGTGTCCGGGGTAATGCCGCCGGTGATCTCCACCTGTTCGGTATTGGCAAGGCCGATGGTCACCTCGGTCTGGACCGGCTCGGCGGCGGCGGTCCGGCGGACGAGAAGATGCTTTTTGCCGTTGGTCTCGATCAGGGCCTCGATGGGCACCAGCAGGGCATCCGGCTTATCGTTTACCGTGATGTCCACGTTGACGCTCATGCCGGAGCGGAAAAAGTCGGGAATGGCGTCGGGCAGAATATCCACCTCATAGACCGTGACATTGTTAACCACGGTGGATTCATAGGCGATGTGATCCACCACGCCGCCCACGGCGCTCTCCGGGTAGGCGTCCGGGGAGATGGCCGCCTTCTGTCCCGGCCGCACCAGGCCGATGTCGGTTTCATCCACCTGGGCGCCCACGATGAGCCGGTCGGAAAGCACGATCACCGCGTCCTGGGTGGTCACGGTCTGGCCCGGCTCCACGGACCGGACAATCACCTCGCCGCTGATGGGCGAGGTCAGGGGCGTGGCCTTGTATACGTTCTTCCAGTACTCCATGGACTCGCCCTGGCCCCGGGCCGCGTCCAGCAGGGCGGCCCGTTCCGTGGAACTCATGCGGGCCACCACCTGGCCCTGCCGGACGGGAGTGCCTTCGCGGACCAGCACCTCCTCGATGCGGCCGTTGATGGCCGGCTTGATCTCCAGGCGGTTTTTGGGCTTGATCGCGCCCGTGGTGGAGATGGTGACCGCGATGGGGCCCACCTTCGGCCGGACATCTTCAAACGTGAAGTCGCCGGCCGGTTTTTTCACGGGTGAATAGAAAAAGTACCAGGCGCCGGCGGCGGCGATGACGACCGCAAGGGCCAGAAGGATGATGTTAGTTTTTTTCAAGGTCGTGCTCCAGTGTTTCTCCCTTTGCCTGCACCCAGTAGGCTTCGGCGATCAGGGCGTTGGCCAGGTAGGTCAGGTGGTTTTTCCGGTCCCGCTCCAGGGCGTCTTCAATGATGGTCCAGGTGTCAAAGGAGGTGAGCCCGTTGGAATACTCCACCTGGGCGATTCTCGCCCGTTCCGCGGACGCTTCCACGAATGCTTTGCCCACGGCTACCCGGTCCACGGCGTTTTGAAGGTCGGTCCAGGCCGCGCGCAGGGTGTGAAGGGCTTCGGCCAGGCCGCTTTTTTCATTGGCCTCGGCCCGGCGCACCCCGGCGTCGGCTTTTTTTGTCTCGGCAAACCGGCCCCCTCCCTCAAACAGGGGCACCGACAGCGACACGCCCACGGACCACCGGTCCCGGTCCGGTGGCCAGTCCGAATCGCTTCTGCCGGCCGACGCATCGGCATAAATCTGGGGAAAAAAACCCGCCTTCGCGGAATCCTGTCCGGACAGGGCGATCTGTTTTTGCGCGATCAGTTCCTTTAAAAACGGATTTTCACGGGCCATCCGTTCAAAATCGGGCATCACCGCGTCGGCCGGCGGTGCCGACAGCTCTCCGGATATGGCCACCGCCTGATCGTTATCCCTGCCCATTTCCCTGGAAAGGGTCCACATGGCCAGGGAGACGGCCCGCCGGGCCGCGCGAATTTCGTATTCGGTCTGGGCCAGATTGGCCTGGGCCGACATCAGGGAGCCGCGATGCTCCCGCCCGGCTTCGTACCGGAGCCTCACCAGCTCCAGGTTCTGTTTCCGCCGCCGGGCGATATCTTCGGTGATGGCCAGCAGCTCCCGGGCGTGGAGCAGTTCCACAAAGGCGGCGCGCAACTGAAGGCGGATGCGGGAAGAGGTGACATCGTAGGTGTAGCGGGATGATGTGACGGCCGCTTCGGCCGCGGAAACCCGGCTCGATGTCCGGCCGCCGTCATACAGCAGTTGAGAGGCGGTGACGCCGTAGCTGTGGGTGGTGACCCCGTCCTGGGGGTCGTATTCGGAGCGGCTGGCGCCGGCATTGGCGGCCACCTGGGGCCGGGCCGGGCTTTTGGCGATGTCCCTGTCCGCCAGGGCCTGGTTCATGCCCTCCCGGGCCGATGCCAGTTCCGGATGGCGGGATATCGCCTCCTCGACGCAGGCTTTCCAGGAGAGAGACTCGGCGGCGGACAGGTGCCCGCATGAAAGTACGATGGCAAAAAGAACAGCCGC